>NZ_JBLZPH010000093.1:0-9637 GCF_049199205.1 Shinella sp. M31
GTCCGCCTCGTCGAGCGCGCCGTTGGAGCCGGCCGTCAGCTTGGCGACTTCGCCCATCATGAACTTCTGGTGCGCCTCGGTCTGCGCGCCGGTCGAGTCGTTTTCCAGAACGATGCCTGCGGCTTCGTCCGGGTTCGCTTCCGCATATTTCCAGCCCTTCATGGAGGCGCGTACGAACTTGACCATCTTTTCCTTGAAGGCCGGGTCCTTGAGCTTGTCTTCCAGCACATAGAGGCCGTCTTCGAGCGTGGCGACGCCCTGGTCCTCATACTTGAAGGTCACGAGGTCTTCCGGCTTGATGCCGGCATCGAGAACCTGACCATATTCGTTGTAGGTCATGGTCGAGATGCAGGCCGCCTGCTTCTGCAGCAGCGGATCGACGTTGAAGCCCTGCTTGAGGACGGTGACACCATCCGGCCCGCCATCGGTCGGGATCTTCAGGTGGCTCATCCAGGAGAGGAACGGATATTCGTTGCCGAAGAACCAGACGCCGAGCGTCTTGCCCTTGAAGTCTTCCGGGCCCTTGACGCCGGATTCCTTCAAACAGGTCAGCATCATGCCCGAGGACTTGAACGGCTGGGCGATGTTGACGAGCGCGACACCCTTCTCGCGGGTGGCGAGTGCGGAGGGCATCCAGTCGACGATGACGTCGGCGCCGCCGCCGGCAATCACCTGCGCCGGTGCGATGTCCGGGCCGCCTGGCTTGATGTCGACGTCGAGGCCTTCTTCCTCGTAATAGCCCTTGTCTTTCGCGACATAGTAGCCGGCGAACTGGGCCTGGGTCACCCATTTCAGCTGGAGCGTCACCTTGTCGGCGGCCTCCGCGTGGAAAGCGGCAAGCGAGAAGGTGCTTGCGAGAAGCATGGATGCAATCGTTTTTTTCATGTCAGTTCCCTCTTTCTTCTTTGTTTTACGCCTGTCCACCACGGACAGACGGATGCCAGAACGTGACGATCCGCTCGACGAGCGCGACCGCCCCATAGAAGGCGGAACCAGCCACCGCGGCAACCGCGATTTCGGCCCAGACCATATCGACATTCATGCGGCCCACTTCCGTGGAAATCCGGAAGCCCATGCCGACGATAGGGGTTCCGAAGAACTCGGCGACGATGGCGCCGATCAGCGCCAGCGTGGAGTTGATCTTGAGAGCGTTGAAGATGAAGGGCCAGGCGGCGGGGAGGCGCAGCTTGACGAGTGTCTGGAACCAGTCGGCGGCATAGGTGCGCATCAGGTCGCGCTCCATATGGCTCGTCGCGGCAAGGCCCGAGACCGTGTTCACCAGCATGGGGAAGAAGGTCATGATGACGACGACGGCGACCTTCGACTGCCAGTCGAAGCCGAACCACATGACCATGATCGGCGCAACCCCGATGACCGGCAGCGCCGAGACGAAATTGCCGAGCGGCAGCAGCCCCTTCTGCAGGAACGGCGAGCGGTCGATGAGGATCGCCACGAGGAAGCCGAGGCCGCAGCCGAGCGCATAACCTGTTATCACGGACTTCAGGAAGGTCTGGCGGAAATCGGCCCAGAGCGTCGGCACCGAGCTGATCAGTCGCGCCCAGATCATGCTCGGCGGCGGCAGCAGAACGGAGGGCACGTTGAAACCGCGCACGATGCCCTCCCACAGGACGAGGATGGTTGCGCCGAAGATCAGCGGCACGGCAATGCGCGCGGCGCGACTGGCGGCCGGGTTCACGAATTTCCGGCGCACCAGCCATTCGTTGAGCGCCCAGGCGGCGAGCCAGAAGACGATGGCGGCGATCAGGATGGAAAGGTTCATGCCTGTGCCCCCATGCGCTTGAGGACGAGGCTATGGGCGAAGCCGACGACAATGACGAGCAGCGCCGCAACCGCCGCCGCCATGAAGAGGGCGGCCCAGATTTGTACCGTCTGGCCGTAGTAGGAACCGGCGAGCAGGCGCGCGCCGAGGCCTGCGACGGCGCCGGTCGGCAATTCGCCGACGATGGCGCCGACGAGCGAGATGGCGATCGCCACCTTCAGCGAGGTGAAGAGATAGGGCATGGAGGAAGGCCAGCGCAGCTTCCAGAAGGTTTGGGCGGCCGAGGCATTGTAGGTGTGCATCAGGTCGAGCTGGATCTGTTCGGGACTGCGCAGGCCCTTCACCATGCCGACGACGATGGGGAAGAACGACAGATAGGTCGAGATCAGCGCCTTTGGCATAAGGCCGGATATGCCGACCGCGTTCAGGACGACGATGATCATCGGCGCGATGGCGAGGATGGGGATTGTCTGGCTGGCGATGACCCAGAGCATCAGCGAGCGGTCCATGGCGCGGTTGTGCACGATGGCGATGGCCAGCAGAATGCCGAGCACCGCGCCCATGCCGAAGCCCATCAGCGTTGCCGAGAGCGTGACCCAGGCATGATAGACGAGGCTGCGCTTCGAGGTGATCGCCTTGTTGACGGTGGTATCCCAGAGTTCGGCGAAGACCTGATGGGGCGCCGGCAGCACGGGCCGCTCCTGCGCCATGGTCTTCGGTAGGAGTTCCAAGAAGTCGATGGTCGTGCCGGCGCGCGCGGCGGTGTCGCGCTCAAAGGGTGCGTTCAGCACCACGACGAAGGCATACCAGAGGGCAATGAGCGCGAGCACCACGGTGCCGATGGGGAGGAGGCGGTCTCTGAGAAAACTGGCTTCCCCCATGGCTCAACTCCGCGCCGTGGTCGGCAGCAGCATCAGCCCCATGGCGAGAATGCCGAGACCAACGCCGGCAAGCTGTGTCTGGCTCAGCCGCTCGCCGAAGAAGAAAAACGCGATGACATTGACCAGCAGCAGCTGCGTGATGGCCGAAAGCGAGATGGCAAGCCCGAGTCCGCCTTCGCGCATCAGCTTCAGCATCATCAGGTTGCCGACGATGTAGAGCGCCATGGACAGCAGCAGATAGAGGATGTTCGTGGTGCCGAGATAGGCGCGCGACGAGGTGGCCGCACCGATGAAAACGGCGGTGGCGCCGAACAGCCAGAGCACGAAGGAGAGCTTCATCAGGCATGCTCCTCGTAACTGTGGCCGGCGCGCAGGCCCTCTCGGACGCGGTGGGCGATTTCGAGGAATTCGGGGGTTTCGCGGATGCCGAGCGGGCGCTCCCGGGGCAGCGGCGAATCGATGACGTCGGTGACGCGGCCGGGGCGGGGGCTCATGACGACGATCTTCGTCGAGAGATAGACCGCTTCCGGGATCGAGTGGGTGACGAAGCATATCGTTTTCTGGGTGGCCTCCCAGAGTTTCAGGAGCTGTTCGTTGAGATGGTCGCGCACGATCTCGTCGAGCGCGCCGAAGGGCTCGTCCATCAGGAGGAGATCGGCGTCGAAGGCGAGCGCGCGGGCAATCGAGGCGCGCTGCTGCATGCCGCCCGACAGCTGCCAGGGATATTTCTTGCCGAAGCCCGTGAGGTTGACGAGGTCGAGCGTGTTGGCGACGCGCGCCTGCTGCTCGGCCTTCGAATAGCCCATGATTTCCAGCGGCAGGGCGATATTCTTCTCGATCGTTCGCCAGGGATAGAGCGCTGCGGCCTGAAAGACATAGCCATAAGCGCGGCGCCTGCGGGCCTCCTCCGGTGTCATGCCATTGACGGTGATGGTGCCGGAGGTCGGCTTTTCCAGATCGGCGATGACGCGCAGGAAGGTTGTCTTGCCGCAGCCGGACGGGCCGATGAACGAGACGAAATCGCCCTTTTCGACATTGAGATTGACGCCCGTCAGCGCCGTGACGGGGCCATCAGCGGTCTGGAAGGTGAGGCCGAGATCCTTTGCACAGACGACGGTATTCGCTGGGGCCATGCTCATCATCTTTCGGCGCCTCGCGCGGCGCGGTTTCGGGCAGACTGCATGTCCCTTCCCGGCATTGCAATCGGCTTTGTCTTCGCTATCACTTTGGGCACGGAATTCTTTCGGGGGAGAGGAAAATGACGGATGAAACGAAAGCCGAGTGCCGGATCGTGCGGCCGGGCAGCACCTATGACGGCAAGCAGGGGTTCAGCTATTTCGAAGGTATCGCGCGGGAAAGCGTCGGTGCCTCGGGCATCTGCATGCATCTTCTGACGATCCCGCCGGGCGGGCGCGCGAAGGCGCATATGCATGAGAGCCACGAGACAGCGATCTATATGCTCTCCGGCGAGGCGCATACCTGGTACGGCGAGCGGCTGGAGCACCACGTGATCGTCAGGGCGGGCGAGATGTTCTACATCCCCGCCGGCGTTCCGCATCTGCCCGCCAACCTTTCCGACCAGCCGGCCTCTGCCGTCATCGCCCGGACAGATCCCCACGAGCAGGAGAGCGTGGTGCTTCTGCCGCATCTCGAGGCGCTGGTTGCGCTCTAAAGGTCTTCGCCCGCCCATTACTTCTTGCACCGCATCAGCGGCCCCCAGCGCGAGCCGTCGGGGAAGCTGATCGTATAGCCGCCATTGTCGGGCGTCAGCGTCAGCTCGTTGGGCGTGACGTCCTCGGAGCCCTCCTCATGGCATTCGGCGGCGATTTTCGTTGCACCGCTGACCTGCTTGCCGCCGCCCTTGAATTCACAATAGGAGACGGCGGTGGTCACGCCCTCTTTGTTGAGTAGGAAGAAGATGTCGGAGCCGGAGGTCTCGCCGGTTTCGGAATAAAGGCAGCCGTCCTTGTCACCATAACTGCCGTCGACGATATCGGTTGCCGCGCCCGCCGGACCGGCGAGCGCAAGGCTGAGAAGGAGTGCGGGGAGGGCGCGGCCGGCCGGCATCAGACGCCGCTCGCCGGAATGCCGCTGCGCTCCACCTTGCGCGGCGCGGTGATTTCCTTCCAGGTCGACAGCGCCTTGCTGACGGCGGCGAAGGGCTCGCGCTTGACGAACTGGCCATGGCCTTCGCGGGTCTTGACCGTGCTCTCCTCGATGGCGACGACGCCACGGGTCAGCGTGTACCGCGGCAGGCCGACGACTTCCTTGCCCTCGAAGACATTGTAGTCGATCGACGATTGCTGGCTCTTGGCGGAAATGGTTTTGGAGCGCTTCGGATCCCACACGACGATGTCCGCATCCGCCCCGACGAGGATGGCACCCTTGCGCGGATAGACGTTGAGGATCTTGGCGATGTTGGTGGAGGTCACCGCCACGAACTCGTTCATCGTCAGGCGGCCGGTGTTGACGCCGTTGGTCCAGAGCATCGGCATGCGGTCTTCGAGGCCGCCCGTGCCATTCGGGATCTTGCGGAAATCGCCCGCACCTGTGCGCTTCTGGTCAGTCGTGAAGGCGCAATGGTCGGTCGCCACCACCTGCAGCGAGCCGCTGGCAAGGCCGGCCCAGAGCGAATCCTGGTGCTGCTTGTTGCGGAAGGGCGGGCTCATGACGCGGCGGGCGGCGTGGTCCCAGTCCTTGTTGAAATATTCGCTCTCGTCGAGCGTCAGGTGCTGGATCAGCGGTTCGCCATAGACGCGCATGCCGTTCTGGCGGGCGCGGCGGATCGCTTCATGCGCCTGTTCGCAGGAGGTGTGCACGACGTAAAGCGGTGCGCCGGCCATATCGGCGATGATGATGGCGCGGTTCGTCGCCTCGCCCTCGACGGACGGCGGGCGGGAATAGGCATGGCCCTCCGGCCCGTTGTTGCCCTCATCCATCAGCTTGGTCTGCATGGCGGCGACCACGTCGCCGTTTTCGGCATGGACGAGCGGCAGCGCGCCGAGTGCGGCGCAGCGCTGGAACGAGGCGAACATCTCGTCGTCGTTCACCATCAGCGCGCCTTTATAGGCCATGAAGTGCTTGAAGGTGTTGATGCCCTTCTCTTCTACGACGGCCTTCATCTCATTGAAGACCTGCTCGCCCCACCACGTCACGGACATGTGGAAGGAGTAGTCGCAATTGGCGCGGGTCGATTTGTTGTCCCAGCGTTTCAGCGCGTCGATGAGCGACTGGCCGGGATCGGGCAGGCAGAAATCCACCACCATGGTCGTGCCACCGGCAAGGCCTGCGCGCGTGCCGCTCTCGAAATCATCGGCTGAATAGGTGCCCATGAAGGGCATCTCGAGATGCACATGCGGATCGATGCCACCCGGCATGACATAACAGCCCGCCGCATCCAGAACCTCGTCGCCCGAAAGGTTAGGGCCGATCTCGACGATCTTCCCGCCCTCGATCTTGACGTCTGCCTTGTAGGTCAGGTCGGCGGTGACAACGGTTCCGCCCTTGATGACAGTGCTCATGTTGGTTCGTTCCCTGTCTTTAATTTTTGCTGGCGCCTTAAGCGCAAGACCGCCCGGCGTGCCGGGCGGGAAAGATCATTCGGCGATGCCCGCCGTCTCGATCACCGCGTGCAGGAGCACATCCGCACCGGCGGCGGCCCATTCCTTGGAAATGTCCTCCGCCTCGTTGTGCGAGAGGCCGCCGACGCAGGGGCACATGATCATGGTGGCGGGTGCGACTTTCGCGGCCCAGCAGGCGTCGTGGCCGGCGCCGGAGATGATGTTCATATGGCTATAGCCAAGGTCTTCGGCGGCCTTGCGCACGGCCGAGACGAGCGTCGGGTCGAAGGTCACGGGATCGAAATGGCCGACGGCCTCGACGGAACAGCCGACGCCGAGCGCGGAGCAAATATTTGGCGCTTCCGCCTCGATGCGGGCGCGCATGCCGTCGAGCTTCGCCTGGTCGGGCGAGCGGATATCGACGGTGAAGACGACCTTGCCGGGCAGCACGTTGCGGGAGTTCGGCGAGAAGAACACCTGGCCGACGCCGCCCACCGCACCCGGCTGGTTTTCCATGGCGACCGTCTGCACCATTTCGAGGATGCGCGCCATGGCAAGGCCGGCATTGACGCGCAGGTTCATCGGCGTCGAGCCGGTATGCGCCTCGCGGCCGGTGAGCGTGAATTCCAGCCACCACAGGCCCTGACAGTGCGTGACGACGCCGATGTCCTTCTTCTCGGCTTCGAGGATCGGGCCCTGCTCGATGTGATATTCGAAATAGGCGTGCATTTTTCGCGCGCCGACCGTCTCGTCGCCGACCCAGCCGATGCGCTTCAGTTCGTCGCCGAAGGTCTTGCCTTCCGGGTCCTTACGGCCATAGGCATAGTCCTGACTGTGCACGCCGGCGAAGACCCCTGAGGCGAGCATGGCCGGGGCGAAGCGCGCGCCTTCCTCGTTCGTCCAGTTGGTGACGACGATCGGATGCTTCGTCCGGATGCCGAGATCGTTCAGCGAGCGGATGACTTCGAGGCCGGCGAGCACGCCGAGCACGCCGTCATATTTGCCGCCGGTCGGCTGGGTATCGAGATGCGAGCCGACGTAGACGGGAAGGGCTTGCGGGTCGGCGCCCTCGCGCGTCATGAACATGTTGCCCATGGTGTCGACGCCCATCGAAAGGCCCGCGCCCTCGCACCAGGTCTGGAAGAGGCGGCGGCCTTCGGCGTCTGAATCGGTCAGCGTCTGGCGATTGTTACCGCCGGCAATGCCGGGGCCGATCTTCGCCATGTCCATGAGGGTGTCCCACAGGCGGTCCGTGTTGACACGCATGTTCTCGCCGGGTGCGGCCATGTCGTATGCTCCCACGTCTTCGGGCTTTGAAAGCCTCAATTTGTTCCCACCGGTTGGCGACGCGATTGTTTGTTTTGCGCCTGTCCGACTCAGCAGTTGCCTTTACTTGATAACTGTCTGATAATTTGACCGGTTGGTAAACATTACAGCTTCCGTTGCGGCACTCAAGCCGAAAAACCAAAAACCTTGAGGTCTCGCCCAAGAAAATGGCGGCTGGTTAAACTGGTGAATTTGGCGGCACTTTTCGCAATCCCGGAAAGCGCCGAGGGGGCAAGATGGCACTACCGAGGGCGGCCAGAACACAGCGGCGCACGCGCATCCAGGAGGCGAAGGAGGAGCAGATCCTCGAGGCGGCGCTGGAGGTCTTTTCGCTGCACGGCTTCCGCGGCGCGACCGTGGACCAGATCGCCGAAGTGGCCGGCATGTCCAAGCCGAACCTGCTCTACTATTTCCGCACCAAGGAGACGATGCACCGGGCGCTGATCACCCGTGTGCTCGACACCTGGCTCGATCCGCTGCGCGAGTTCGACGCGGAGGGCAATCCCGTCTCGGAAATCCGCAGCTATATCAGGCGCAAGCTGGAAATGGCGCGCGATTTTCCCCGCGAAAGCCGGCTTTTCGCCAATGAAATCCTGCAGGGTGCGCCGAATATCGAGGATGAACTGAAGGGGCCGCTGAAAGCGCTCGTCGACGAGAAGGCGGAGGTCATTCGCACCTGGGCGAAGGCCGGCAAGATCGCCAAATGCGATCCCTATCACCTGATCTTCTCGATCTGGTCGACGACCCAGCACTATGCCGACTTCGACGTGCAGGTGCGCGCCGTGCTCGGGCAGGACAATGCCGGGGAAGGGCGGTTCGAGGATGCGGCGCGCTTCCTCGAACAGCTCTTTATCGGCGGGCTCAATGTTAATGAGCAGCCGTCCGAGGTTTAATCGGGCAGGAAGGCCATCAGCGCGAGGCCGCAGGCCGTGACGAGCGCGCCGGCCAGCACCGGAAGGCTCGCCCAGCCGTGCCCGAGAATGCCTTCGAGCAGGATGATGAAGCTCGGCGTGAGGTAGCCGTAGCCGAGAACCTTCGAGGCCGGCAGGCGCATCGAAGCATATTGCAAAAGCAGGAACGTGCCGGCCGTCGTGACGACGGCGAGATAGGTGACGGCGGCGTAGACGGTTAGCGGCAGGGCGGAGAAATCCGTCGCGACGAGGCCGCGGATGCCCGGCGCGATCAGCCAGATCGTGGCGCCGGCCGTGACCCAGAAGCCAAAGGCGACGGCGGGCTCGCCGCGGTCGAAGCGGCGGATCAGCGGCACATAGAGTGCATGGCAGACGACGCCAGCAAAGAAGATCATCTCCCCGGTGCCGACATCGAAGGCGAGGATATCGGCAATGTTACCGCGGAAGATCACCCAGACGGCGCCGGCGGCGGCGATGACGAGGCCGGCGAGCACGCCGGGCCGCGTCTTCTGGCCGAGCACCGGCAGCGCGAAGCCGGCGCTCAAGAGCGGCATCAGGGTAAAGACCGCGCCGGTCGCGACAGGGCTGGTATATTCCAGTGCCGTGAACATGGTGAGCATGTAGATGGCGATCAGCCCGCCAAGCAGGACGAACCGCCAGATCTCCTTCGGCCAAACGGCCGGTACCCGGAAGGCGCCGAAGGCCAGCGCTGCCATGACGACGATGGTCATGATGTAGCGCCAGAGCGTCAGCGGCTCGGCCTCCATGTAGCGCGCCGCAAGGCCGCCGAAGGAGAAGGAGCCGGCAATCAGCACAGCGAAGAGCAGCATGGCGAGATGGCCCTTGAGCTTCTCACGGCCCGTGGCATGGGTGGAGAGGCCCGCGCGGGCCGGCATACGTTTCGTCAAGAAAATCATCCTATTGTCTGCGGCGCGGCATGGTCATAGAGCAAGTCCGGCCAAAGTGCGATGCGGTTTTTCCCGCGTCTGCGCGATGAAGGATCCGGCGCTTCCGCGCCTCACCCCACAGGAAAACCGCAATCGCCACCCATATCCGGCAAGATAGCAAAGGAGAGGCAATGACGACCGGCATCGGCTTCAAGGATACCGACCGCAAGACGAGCGAACTGCTCGAGGACATCATTCACGCGATCAAAGGCGAGCACATTACATTGCGCGA
>NZ_JBLZPH010000094.1:0-43152 GCF_049199205.1 Shinella sp. M31
GGGTGAGTGCGTGAACATCGTCTGGACCAGCACGAAAAGCGGCCGCTTGTCGGTCTTGCGGTGCTCCGCGATCATCTGTTCGGCTTTTTCGAAATAGCGCGTATCGCGGATCCCCATGACGGGCAGGCTCATGTGGTCGGCGTCGTAGATCTCCTGGAAGCCGAGCGACTTCAGAAAGGGCCCTTCGTTGATCGAATTATACTGCATGGGCATGAACACGACGGTGCGGTAGCCGCAATGGTCGAGGATGTCCGGCAGCGAGCCTTTTACCTTGTCCACCAGCAGATGGTTCACATATGGCCCGAGCCAACCGAAATCGGCAGTCGAGAGGCCGGTCAGTACGGAGAAATTCGTCATCCATGTCCCGCCGCCGAACGTCTCCACGAACAGCGGGCGGATCGCGCCGTCGCCCGACTGGTAGGTTTTCGTGACGGCTTGCGGGATGGAAAGCTGCGGGAAGACGAGCGGAGAACTCTGGCTCTCCGACAGGACCAAGAAGAGGTCGGGCTGTTTTTCCGGGCTCTTGCAGAGCGAGCCGTTGACGAAGGGTTGCCCCGCCTCGCCGGCGTCAAGCGGCTGGGCGAACTGCATCGGTTTCATCAGGCTGGGAATGTGCCACAGCGACAGGAAGAAGGCGGACGCGTTGTAACCGCCGATGAACGGCAGAAAATCGGCGTCGCGCGTCGTGGGACGATGGGCGACAACCGCGGCGACGAGGCTTGCCGCGACGATACCGCTGCGGATGCCGACACCCCATGAGACAGCGGGCTCCCGCCGGAACAGGATCGTCAGGAATGTGGCTATGGCCGCCAGTCCGACGGCTGCCACGCCGACGGCAGGCAGATAGTAGCGCACCAGGAAGGAGAGCGTGGAGATATCGGAGCCGATGAAGACGACGTCATAGACGTGCAGCGCCAGCCCCTTCGAATGGAACTTCATCGTTGAAATGAAAGTGAAGAGGATCGCGACGAGCGTTGCGCCGTAAAGCGAGAAGAACGGGCGCCTGGAGAACAGGAAGATGATGGCCGCGAGGCTCAGCGTCGCGGCAAAATTATAGGGAAGATACCGCCATCGCGTGTCGAAATACAAGACGAACACGAAGTAAAGGATGGAACCCAGAACAATTGCGTAGGGATTCGTGAGCAGGTCAAAACGGCGATGGGATCGGTGTGGTGTGTAGGTCATGCTAAAATTCTACGTTGCTGCCCGATCAGACCTACCGACAAGGGTATTAAGTTGCAACAAAACCGTCACATAGCTTAATTTTTAAGGTTAATTTAACCATGTTCTTCGGCGACGTGGCGCAATATGGCGCATCGTCTTCTCAATTTTACACGCTAGTGAACTAAAATTAACGCCGTTCGATCTGGGCGAGGCGCACGGCAGATGCGGGCTCCTGCGCCGAAATCGTGCGGGACACGTCGTGCAGGCTGCGCTAACCAGGCAGACGCTGGGGCTCGGGAAGGCCGGTGATGGCGACCACGAAATCGGCGATGGCCGTGGTGTCGTCGAGATCGAAGACCGGCAGCATGGTGTCGGTGACCGGGTGGTCGGCGGCGATGGCGGCGATATGCGGGTCTTCCGGGGCGAGGGGAATGCGGTTGGCGGATTCCAGCCGCCGCGCCTCGATCTTCGGGATCGGCTCGCGCTTGTAGCCCTCGATGATCACGAGGTCGCAGGGCGCGAGGCGGGCGAGGATGTCCTCGAAGCTCGGCTCGGGTGCGCCGCGCAGCTCGTGCATGATGGCATAGCGCGTGCCCGAGACGATGGTCACTTCATGCGCGCCGGCCTGGCGGTGGCGATAGCTGTCGGCGCCGACCTTGTCGATATCGAAATCATGGTGCGCATGCTTGATGGTCGAGACGCGGTAGCCACGGGCGACGAGTTCCGCGACGAGGCGCACCGCAAGGCCGGTCTTGCCGGAATTCTTCCATCCGGCGATGCCGAAGATTTTCGGACGCGTCATCTCTCCAGCACCCAGAGCCAGTTTTCCGCCTGATCGAGATCGTCGGGCGTGTTGATGTTGAAGAACGGATCGAATTCACCGCGCGACGTCTCGATCAGGGGGAAGGTTATTTCGCGCGCCTGGTGGCGCTCGAGATAGCTGCGCACGCGTAGCGCCCCGCCGCCGGAAAGCCACGCGCCGAGATCGTCGGCCAGCGCCACCGGCCAGAGCGCGAAAACCGGATGGAGGCCGCTGGCCGAGCGCGCGACGGCGATCCTGTCCGGCGCATCGATGACCTTGCCGAGCCGGCTGACGAGATCGGTCGGGAAGAAGGGGCTGTCGGTCGGCACGGTCGCGACATGGCTCGCCTCGAGATGGTGGCGCCTGACATGGTCGAGGGCGGCGAGCACGCCGCCGAGCGGGCCGGCGCGGGCGGCATCGAGATCGGCAAAGACGGGAAACTCCTCGCCGCGCTCGAAGAGCACGGGGCCGTTGGCATTCACGGCGACCGACGAGACCTGCGGCCGCAGCCGTCGTGCGGCGCGGTCGATCAGGGCGGCACCGCCGAGACGGATGCGTGTCTTGTCCTGCCCCATCCGCGAGGACAGGCCACCGGCCAGGATCACGCCCGGTATCGCTTGCGAGAGTGCCATCCTGTTTCCATCGTGTTGGCTCTCCATCCCGTCTAGTCGCTGCAAGGCTTGCCCGCAAGCCTCTGCGATGTCACGGCGATTCGGGCGTGGACTGCTGGGCGATGGGCGCCGCCCGGCGGCGGTTCTCCCGGTAGAAGGTGTAGAGGCCCGAGGCGATGACGATGACGGCGCCGGCGGTCATCCAGAGATCGGGCAGGTCGCCGAAGAACAGGAAGCCGATCGCGATCGCCCAGAGCAGGCTCATGTAGCGGAAGGGCGCGACGAATGAGATTTCGCCGACGCGCATGGCATTGACGATCGTCTGGTAGCCGATGAGGAGCAGAATGCTCGCCGCAGCCAGACGCCCGATCACCGCCGGCGACATGGGCTGCCAGCCGCCCATCGGCACGATCAGCGCACCGCCGACAAGCGTGATGACGACCGCGGTGATGACGCTGATGAACAGGGTGGAAACGTCGCTGCGGATGCGCCGTGTGGCAAGGTCGCGTGTCGCCGCGCCGATCATAGAGGCGATGGCGTAGATGGCGGCGAGCGAAAAGCCCTCCGGACCCGGCCGGATGACGATGAGTACGCCGATGAAGCCGACGACGATGGCAAGCCAGCGCCGCCAGCCAACCTGCTCCCCCAGGAAGAGGGCCGCTCCCAGCGTCACGGCGAGCGGCAGCGACTGGAGGATGGCGGAGATGTTGGCGAGCGGCATGACGCCGAGGGCGGAAATGAAGGTGAGCGAGGCAAAAATTTCCGCTGCGAGCCGCAGGGCGACCGGCGGCTGCAGCAGGATGCGCCAGGAGCCGAGCGCGCCCATCCGCCAGGCGATGACGAGCACCAGCGCACTCGTCATCAGCCCGCGCACGAACAGGATCTGCCCGGTGTTCATCGCATGCGTGACGGATTTCACGAGTGCGTCGTTGCAGGTGAAGGCCGCCATGGCGATGGCCATGAACAGGGCGCCCCTGGCATTTCCGGTAAGGTTCATCGGGTGTGATTCCGCGAGGTTGGTCTCTCCCTCATAAGCCGAACGGGCGCGGCCTGCCATCATCCTCAAGGGCGGAACAAATAGGGTGATTGGCGAAAGAAACGGCGATTGAACCGATTTTGGGCAAAAACCTCGATCATTTCGGCGCAAAGCCTTGAGTTTCTGCCGGTTTCTCGAAGGCATTCATTAAGCTTCCCCACCTATCGTTGCGTTATCCCAAATGCGGTTCGCATGATGCGACGGGTGAGGGCTGGCCGTCTGATGCAAGACCGGAGCAGCCTCTTGAGCAGTTTCCGGCCGCGCTCCCCCTGGTTTCCAGAGCGGCCGTTTCGGGTTTGAGCATCCGACGGGACATGGTCGTCAAAAAAAAACGTCGGGGAACCCATGTCCTTCATCGACCGCCTGCTCCAGCAGCGCCGCATCGTCACCAAGGTGTTGCTGTTCGTCATTCCGCTCGTCGCGCTCATCGCCGGCATCGGCCTTGTCGGTTACTTCACGGCCAGCACGCTGAACGGCCACATGACGGTCACCCGCGAGACGATCAACAGTCTGTCGCATTTCCAGAACCTGCGCACGGGCCTGCAGGATTTCGCCGACAAGCCGGGGCAGGACACGCGTGATGCGCTCTTCTCCCGCATCGACGAGCAGGAGGCCGGCATTCGCGATCTCGATGCGCTGCTGCCGAACGCGGCGGAAAAGGCCAAGATCGCCTCCGTCGTCGCCCTTGCCGGCACGATGCGCGGCCAGACCGAGACGCTGTGGTCGATCGATCAGGAGCGCAATGCCGTCACCGCCGGCCTCGAAAGCGCGCTGGCCGCAATGGCCAGGGACGGCGACTTTGCCGAAAAGCAAATCTCGGTCATCCGCACCGAATCGGGTGAGAAGGAAGCCTTCGCCAAAGCGCTGCTGTTCGATGCCGCCGCCTATCAGGGGCTGGCCGAACGGATCGGCAAGTTCCGCAAGCCGGTCGCGCTCGCCATGAAGCCGGAGGACAAGGTGAAGGCGGCCGAGACCTATCTGCCGCAACTCCTCAAGCAGCTTGCCGAATCCAAGGCGATCGCCTCGCCGAAGGCGCTGGAACAGATCAAGCCTCTGGAAGCCGAAATCGCCGCCGTGCAGGCAATCCTCGCTGGCACCGACGATGCCGAAGGCAAGAAGGCGAAATTCATCCCCGTTCTCACCAAGCTTTCCAAATTCGACGCCGATTTCCTGAAGGAGGCCGGCAAGAATTCCGACACGGCCGCCAAGCGCTTCGTCGGCATGGATGCGGAGATCGCGCTGCTCAAGACGCTGATCACGCTGATGGGCGACACGTTCAAGGGCATCGACCAGACCCGCCTGCATATCAGCGAGCTGCATCGCAGGCTCGACCAGCCGAGCCGCGACGCGGTTCTCGCCGACGTGAAGGCGGTTGCCGCGAGTGCCGCAGAGCTTGCCAAGCTCGGCGCGAAGAATGCGGCCTTGCGCGATCTCTCGCAGAAGCTCGCCCCTTCGCTGGCCAGCATCGAGAAGGGCACGCAGGACCTGATCGCCGTCGGCGAGACGTGGCAGGCGGCGCGTGTCGCCGCCTATGCCGCGGTGGCCGATGCCAGCCAGACGCTGGAGCAGTTCGTTTCCAGCGCGCAGGAAGCCGGCAAGCAGGACAGCCAGCGTTCGGCCAATGTCTCGATCATCGCCATGGTGGCCGGCACGCTGCTGGCCATCATCGGCGGCCTGATGCTGGTCGAAACCCTGCGCGGCCCGCTGAAGCGCGTCACCGAATCCATGGCGCGTTTGGCGAGCGGCGATCTCGACATCAGCATCGACGGCCGCAACCGCGGCGACGAGATTGGCGACATGGTGCGCTCGGTCGCCGTCTTCCGCGATGCCGCCCGCGAAAACGTAAGGCTGGAGCAGGAGGCGGAAGCCCAGCGCCAGCTGACGGCCGAAGAACAGGCCCGCCGCGCCAGCGAGCGCGCCCGCATCGAAGCCGAGCAGACCGAGGCGCTGACCGCGCTCTCCAACGTGCTCGGCCAGCTTGCCGCGGGCAATCTCGAAGAAAGCATGACGGAGGCGCTGGCCGCCGAATATGTCGCCATGGCCCGCACCTACAACAATGCCGTCGAGGCGCTGCGCCACACGCTGTCGGATGTCCGCGCGACGACGGTGGAAATCAACGGCGGCACCGGCAACCTCGCCGCCTCCGCCGACGATCTGGCCCGCCGCACCGAGCAGCAGGCGGCAGCCCTCGAGGAAAGCTCGCGGGCGCTGCGCCAGCTCACCGACATCGTCCGCTCGACGGCCGAAAGCGCCCAGAAGACCGCCGTTTCGGTCGATGAGACGCACAGCTATGCCCAGCGCTCCGGCGAGGTCGTGGCCAAGGCCGTCACTGCCATGGGCGAGATCAACCGCTCCTCGGAGAAGATCAGCACGATCATCGGCGTCATCGACGAGATCGCCTTCCAGACGAACCTTCTGGCGCTCAACGCCGGTGTCGAGGCGGCGCGTGCCGGCGAGGCCGGTCGTGGTTTCGCCGTCGTCGCGCAGGAAGTCCGCGAACTCGCCCAGCGCTGCGCCGGTGCCGCCCGCGAGATCAAGGGCCTCATCTCAGAAAGCTCCGCCCAGGTCCGCAACGGCGTTTCCCTCGTCACGGAGACGGGCGAGGCACTCTCGGTGATCAACGACCACATCTCCTCGATCCACACGCTGGTCGGCAAGATCGAGGCGGCTGCGGCGGCCCAGTATCAGGGGATCAACGAAGTGAACCAGGCGGTGCACCAGGTCGAGCTTATCACCCAGCAGAACGCCGCGATGGTGGAAGAAAACACTGCCGAAATCCACGGCCTGCGTCGCCGGGTGCAGACGCTCAACGAGAAGATCGACCACTTCAAGACGCGCGATCTCGATGCGCGTGTGGACGACGGCTACGGCCGGCACTACGCGGCGTAAGCGATCTTGAGGGATCAAACAAAACGGCCGGGCGAGAGCCAGGCCGTTTTGTTTGAAGGCCAGTCACCCCCCCGTAACGCTCATATGCCGGGCGACGGCGGGGCGGTTGCGGCGGTCGATGATGAAATCGTGGCCCTTCGGCTTGCGGCCGATCGCCTCGTCGATCGCTTGCGAGAGCAAGGCGTCGTCGTCGGAGGCACGTAGTGGCAGGCGGAGGTCCGCGGCGTCGTTCTGGCCAAGGCACATATAGAGCGTGCCGGTGCAGGTGAGGCGCACGCGATTGCAGCTCTCGCAGAAATTATGCGTCATCGGCGTGATCAGGCCGAGGCGGCCGCCGGTCTCCTCGACCGTCACGTAACGTGCCGGGCCGCCGGTGCGGAAGGCGTTTTCGCTCAGCGTGAACTGTTCGGCAAGGCGGGCGCGCATCTCCGAGAGCGGCAGGTAGCGATCGGTGCGGTCTTCTTCGATCTCGCCCATCGGCATGGTCTCGATGAGGGTGAGGTCCATGCCGCGGCCATGCGCCCAGCGCATCAGGTCCGGGATTTCCTGGTCGTTGAAGTCCTTCAGGGCGACGGCGTTGATCTTGATTTTCAGGCCGGCGGCCTGTGCCGCGTCGATGCCTTCGATGACCTTGGACAGGTCGCCCCAGCGCGTGATGGTCTTGAATTTGTCCGCGTCGAGCGTGTCGAGCGAGACATTGATGCGGCGCACGCCGCAATCGGCAAGCTCGGCGGCATGCTTGGCGAGCTGCGAGCCGTTGGTGGTGAGCGTCAGTTCGTCGAGCGTGCCGGCGTGGACGTGGCGTCCGAGTTCGCGCACCAGATGCATGATGTTCTTGCGCACCAGCGGCTCACCGCCGGTCAGGCGCAGCTTGCGCACCCCCTTGGCGATGAAGGCGGAACAGAGCCGGTTCAGCTCTTCGAGGGTGAGCAGATCCTTCTTCGGCAGGAAGGTCATGTTTTCCGCCATGCAATAGGTGCAGCGGAAATCGCAGCGGTCCGTCACGGAAACGCGCAGATAGGTGACCGCCCGCCCGAAGGGGTCGATCATCGGGGCTGCGGATTGCGCGACCGGGTCTGCGCCGTTCCAGGGGCCTGCATAGGAATTCAAAACACGTCCTCCATGACCGACATGTCGTGCGCGCGCGGCGCAACGTCAAGCCGATGCGGCGATTATGACAGCATTTTCAGCCTTGCACATCCCCGGCTTGCGGCATAGTCCTTCGCGAAATCGAATAGGAAAGGGCATGGACATGAGCGATCTCTGGCCGACCGAACTGCGCGTTTCCAAGGACCGCCAGCGCCTCATCGTGACCTTCAACGACGGCGCGAGTTTCGACCTTTCTGCCGAGATGCTGCGCGTTCTGTCTCCTTCGGCGGAAGTGCAGGGCCATGGGCCTGGCCAGAAGGTGACCGTGCCGGGCAAGCGCAACGTCGCGATCATCTCCATGACGCCGACAGGCAATTATGCCGTGCGCATCGGCTTCGACGACTTTCACGATACCGGCATCTTTACGTGGTCCTATCTGCGGGAACTCGGGGAAAAGGGCGAAACGCTGTTTGCCGATTACGAGCGCGACCTTGCGGAGAAGGGCATGAGCCGCGATATGTCGGAGAAGCCGCGATAATTTCGGGACTGCCAAAGGGCGCGTCCACCGCAAGCGAACGGAGAGACCCTTGGCAGCAGAAGCAAACGCAAACGATCTCACCCAGGTTGTCGTGCTGCTGGCGGCGGGCGTCGCCGCCGTGCCGGTCTTCAAAAAAATCGGCCTCGGCTCGGTACTTGGCTACCTCGCGGCAGGCCTTGCCATCGGCCCCTTCGGCCTCGGTTTCTTTGCCGATCCGCAGGCGATCATCCATGTCGCCGAACTCGGTGTGGTGATGTTCCTCTTCATCATCGGCCTGGAAATGCAGCCTTCGCGCCTCTGGGGCATGCGCAAGGACATTTTCGGGCTCGGCGCGGTGCAGGTTATCGGCGCCATGGCGGCACTCACCTGTATCGGGCTTTCCTTCGGTTTCCCGCTCATTCCCTCCTTCGTCGCCGGCACCGGCTTCGTTTTGACCTCGACCGCTATCGTCATGCAGATGCTGCAGGAGCGCGGCACCCTGTCGACGCTGAAGGGGCAGCGCATTATCGCGATCCTGCTCTTCGAAGACCTCGCCATCGTGCCGCTGCTTGCCATCGTGGCACTTCTCGGCACCGGCGCTGCGGCAACGGATGCCTCCGACCGCTGGCTCTCCGTCGGCATCGCCATCGGCGCCATCGTCGCGCTGGTGCTGGCGGGGCGTTATCTGCTCAATCCGCTGTTCCGCGTGCTCGCCGCTTCGGGCGCGCGCGAGGTGATGACGGCCGCGGCGCTGCTGGTGGTGCTCGGTTCGGCGCTCGCCATGCAGGTCTCCGGTCTCTCCATGGCGATGGGTGCCTTCCTTGCTGGCGTGCTGCTCTCCGAATCGGCTTTCCGCCATCAGCTGGAGGCCGATATCGAGCCGTTCCGCGGCATTCTGCTCGGCCTGTTCTTCCTCGGCGTCGGCATGGCGATCGACCTCTCGGTCATCGCCGCCAACTGGCAGCTCGTGGTGGCGAGTGTCATCGGCTACATGGTGGCGAAGACGCTCTTGATCTATGTCGTCGCGCGCCTGCTCGGCACCTGCCACAGCGAAAGCCTCGAGCGCGCCGTGCTGATGGCGCAGGGCGGAGAGTTCGCCTTCGTGCTCTATGCCGCCGCCGTTGCCGCCGGCATTCTCGACGGCAAGGAAAACGCCATCCTGACGGCGACGATCATCATTTCGATGGTGCTGACGCCGCTGATGGTCATCCTGCACGACCGCATCGTGCCGAAGCAGCAGCCTTCCACCGAGGGCCTGACGCTGCCGGAAAATGTCGAGGGCACGGTGCTGATGATCGGCTTCGGCCGCTTCGGCCAGATCGTCAGCCAGCCGCTTCTGGCGCGCGGCTATACGCTCTCCCTCATCGACAAGGACGCGGAATTCGTGCGCGACGCCTCGGATTTCGGCTTCAAGGTCTATTACGGCGACGGCTCGCGCATCGACATCCTGCATGCCGCCGGCGCGTCCACGGCGAAGGCGATCCTGATCTGCCTCGACGACAAGGAGGCCGCGGTGAAGATCGCTGAGATCGTCCGTGAGGAGTTCCCGCTCGTGCCGATCCTGGCACGTGCCTATGACCGCGGCCATGCGCTCGACCTCATCCATGCCGGCGTCGACTTCCAGATCCGCGAGACGTTCGAATCCGCCATGATCTTCAGCCAGGAGACGCTGAAGGCGCTCGGCGAGGACGAGGATCTGGCGGCCGAGGTGGTCGAGGAGTTTCGCGATGTCGACCGCCAGCGGCTGGAACTGGAGACCGTCGGCGGCATCTATGCCGGCCGTCAGCTCATTCGCGGCAATGCCTCGCCTGCCGACCTCGTCGCCGCCCGCACCGGCCGGCAGCGCGCGGCGGCGGAAGAGGAGCGCCATCGCCACGAGGAAGAACAGGCAAATTGACGTTACGCAATCTGCTGTAGCGACTCAGCGCAACATGCGTCATGTCTAATGAAAACGGACATGAGGTGCGTATGAACAAGGGACGCCTTGAAGCTTTCAGTGATGGCGTGATCGCCATCATCATCACGATCATGGTGCTGCAGCTGGCAGTACCGAAGGAGCCGAGCTTTGCGGCGTTGGTTCCCATGCTGCCGATCTTCCTCGGCTATCTCCTGAGCTTCGTCTATGTGGCGATCTACTGGAACAACCATCACCATTTGCTGACCATCTGCGGCAATGCCAGCGGTGGTGTGCTCTGGGCGAACATGCATCTGCTGTTTTGGATGTCGCTCATTCCCTTCGCCACGGCCTGGATGGGCAGCAATCCCTCGGATGCGCTCCCGACGGCGCTCTACGGCGTGATCCTGCTTCTGACGGCCGTCGCCTATGAAATCCTGCAGATACGCATCGTCGCGGTGCACCCGGACGCCGCGCGCGTGCGCAGCGCGCTCGGGCGGGATTTCAAAGGGCGGTTCTCGCCGGTCTTCTATCTTGCCGCGATCGGGCTTGCCTTTGTCTCCCCCGTGATTTCCCATGGGATTTATGCGGCGGTCGCGCTGCTCTGGATTGTGCCCGACCGGCGGCTCGAACGGCTTCATGAAAAGGATGTGCCATGATGGCGACGAACGACGAACGCTTCGCCCATTCCGCCTATCTGCGTGCCCGCGGCACCGCCAGCGAAGGCAAGGTGGCCTTTGCCGAGCTTTTCTTCGATCTCATCTTCGTGCTGACGATCATCCAGCTCTCCCATTCGCTGGCCGCGCATTATTCGCCGCTCGGCCTTATCGAGGCCGCGCTTCTGATGCTCGCGATCTGGTGGGTGTGGATTTACACGACCTGGGCGACGAACTGGCTCGACCCGGAAAAGTCGCCGGTGCGCATCCTGCTCTTCGTGCTGATGTTTCTGGGGCTGATGCTGTCCATCGCCATCCCCACGGCCTTCGGGGCGGGCGGCATGCTCTTCGCACTTACCTATGTCGCCATGCAGACGGGACGCTCGGCGTTCACGGCCTATGTCATGCGCCGCGACTGGCCGGAAAACAGCCGCAACTTCACCCGCATCACCGCCTGGACGATCTTTTCGGCAGCGTTCTGGATCGCCGGTGCCTTCGTGGAACACGAGGCGCGGCTGGCGCTCTGGGCGATTGCGCTCTGCCTGGAATATGCCTCACCGGCGCTGGGCTTCGCCGTGCCGGGGCTTGGGCGCTCGACGGTCAGCGATTGGGAGGTCTCGGGCGAGCATATGGCGGAGCGCTGCGCGCTCTTCGTCATCATCTGCCTGGGTGAGACGATCCTCGTCACCGGCCGCACGGTCGCCGGCATGGAGCTGCTCGACGGCTTCACGATCTTCATGCTGATGACGGCGTTCCTGTCGACCGCGACCATGTGGTGGATCTATTTCCGCTTTGGCCATGGCGAGGCGGCGCATCTCATCGAACACTCGCCCACACCCGGCCGCATCGCCCGCATGGCCTTCACCTATGCGCATATTCCGATCGTTGCCGGCATCATCCTGTCGGCGGTGGCGGAGGAGTTCGCGCTTGCCCATCCGCATGGTCCTGTCGATGCCAAGACGGCGAGCGCCATTCTCGGCGGGCCGATCGTCTTCCTCATCGGCAATATCTGGTTCAAGGCGGCGATCCGCGGACGCTCGCCGCTGTCGCATATCGTAGGGATCGCTGTCCTTCTGGCGCTCTCGGCGGTGGTGCCCTTCGTCGAGCCCTACCAGCTCTTCATGGCCGCCGCCGCCGTGCTGTTCGGCGTGGCGCTCTGGGAGTTCCTGTCGCTGAAATCGACGCGTGCAGATGCCGTGGCGAAAGCCTAGGCATCTTCACCGTCCTCCGACGTCTCCATCGTCTGGAGGATGCGGATGATGTCCTCCATCGCCTCCGCCACCTGAAGGCAGCGGTCTTCGGGCGTCTGCGATAGGATGCGCTCGATAAGGCCGGTCTGGATGGTCATGGCCTGTTCCGTCAGTGCGCGGCCGGCTGCGGTCAGCGACAGGCGCAGCACGCGCTTGTCCTTGGCGTCGGGATTGCGTTCGATCAGGCCGCGCTTTTCGAGCTGCGGCAGGAGCATGCTCATATTCGAGCGGCCGACCAGCAGCTTGCGCGCCAGCTCCTGCTGCGAAATGCCCTGGAAACGGTAGAGATTGACGAGAATGTCGAGATGCGGCGGCTTGATGCCGAGCTCCGCAATCGCCCGCGTCACCGCCTGCTGCATCAGCTGGCAGGCGCGCGCCACCCCGATCCAGCTGCGAAAGCGCGGATGGTCCCAGGGAAAGGCTTGATTTTTGTTCATCGTTGTACTTTATTGTTCAGCATTGAACATTTTTGATGGATTCCCACTATGGCATCCTTTGGCTTGAAGGTCATCCGCCTCGCGCTCTCGGGCGTCGCCGCGATTTCTCCCGATGCGGCCGGCCGGGCCGCGTTCCGCCTCTTTGCGACCACGCCGGGCCGCCGCCCGTGTACGGCGAAGGAGAAGGAGCTACTTGAGCGCTCCGAAGGCTGGATGCGCCAGGCGCAGCGCGTGACGCTGGACTTTGCCGGCGGCACGGCGGTGGCGCATCGTTTCGCGGCGCGTCCCTGTGAACACTTCGCCGGCCGCGTGCTGGTCGTGCACGGCTGGGGTTCGCGCGCCGCCTATCTTTCCGCCTTGACCGAAGGGCTGGTTGCCGCCGGCCACGAGGTCGTGGCGCTCGACCTGCCGGGCCATGGCGCCTCACGCGGGCGCACGTTGACGCTGCCGATGGCCGTGCGCGCCATCGATGCGGCCTGGCAGCGTTTTGGCGGCTTCGACTATTTCTGCGGCCATTCCTTCGGCGGTGCATCGCTTGCCTGCGCGGCAAGCGGCCTCGTACCCTCGGTGCCTGCGCACCGGCCACGCCGGCTCGTCACCATCGGCTCGCCGAGCGAGATGGCTTGGCTGTTCAAGGATCTCGGACGCTACTTGAAGCTCGGTCCCAGAGCGCAGGTGGCGCTGGAAGCCCATGTCGAGCGCATTGCCGGCGCGCCGCTTTCGGCCTTCGATGCGGCGAGCGGGGCAGGGCGGCTCAGCACGCCGATGCTCGTCCTCCATGCCGAGGACGACAAGGAGGTACCGGCCCATCACGCACGGCGCTACGCCGCTTCCGGCCCCAATGTGACACTGGAATGGGCCAACGGCTTCGGCCATCGCCGCATCGTCTCAGCCGAGCCCGTGATCGACCGCATCGTCGGCTTCTTTGCGGAGGATGGGCGGCGTATCGCCGCCTGATCGCTTTCCGTCACGCGCCTGTCATGCAAGGGTGCGATGCGCCGCAAACGCGCAGGCACAGGAGAGCAGCATGACAGTGGTTACGTCGGTCGAGCAGTTGAACGCACTTTACGGCACGCCGGGCGAAGCTTCGCTCGTCAAGGTGACGGATTTTCTGCTGCCGGAATACCGCACGATGATCGAGGCCTCCCCGTTCGTGGCGCTTGCCACGGTGGGGCCGGAAGGGCTCGACTGCTCGCCGCGCGGCGATACCGGCGCGGTCATCCATATCGAGGACGAGCGCACGCTGATGCTGCCGGATTGGCGCGGCAACAACCGGATCGATTCGCTCTCCAACATCGTGCGCGATCCGCGCGTTGCGCTGATGTTCCTCATTCCCGGTTCCAACACGACCATGCGCCTCAACGGCCGCGCCGTGGTGCGCATTGATGACGCGATCACGCAGCGTTTCGTCATGGATGGAAAACATCCGCGTTCGGTGGTCGTCATCACGATCGAGGAAGTCTATTCGCAATGCGCCCGCGCCGTGCTGCGCGCCGATCTCTGGAACCCGGAGAAATTCCGCGACGCCGCCTGCCTGCCGACCGTCGGCCAGATGCTGGCCTCCGCCAAGAAGGGGTTCGACGGCGTGGCCTATGATAAGGAATGGCCGGGCCGCGCGGCGAAGACCATGTGGTAGGCAGGCGGCGCGAATATCCCGCCTTCCCGAACCGTCTTGTTCCTTGTTATGAATGGCTTTTGCCGAATTTGGAGTTTGAGATGCGGACAGGACTTTTTGCGGCGGTTTTCGCCGGCATGCTTGCGGCCTCGATGGGCGCTGCCAAGGCGGACGAGCTGATCGAGAGCTACGGCGCCTATATCGGCCAGGACGATCTCTACAATTCCAACAATGAGCGCCTGACGCAGCCCTGGCAGGTCATCCGCCAGGATCGCGCCAATGTGCATCGTTTCGGCGTCAGCCAGCCGGGCGACGATACCGACAGCTTCTTCGCTTCGGCCCGTAATCGCGAACTCGCCGAGCGCATGATCAGCCATGGCCGCATCGAGCGCAGCGCCGCCCGCCGCCTGCTGCAGGGTGATGTGCGCATCGAGGTCGAAATCTGGCGCGGCGCGAATGGCGACTATATCAACATCAATGTCGATTAAGTCCCTTCTCGCGGGCGTTGCCGCAGTCTTCCTCGCGATGCCTGCGGCCCGCGCGGCGGAGCCCGATCTCGCGGCCCGCCTCAAGCTGCTCGTGGAAGCCTACCCGGAGAGCTTGTCCGGCGTAGAGGGCAACAGGCTGCTGTTCAAGTACGGCGGCCCGGCGCTCGATATCGACGACGGCAAGGCGAAGGATCACCAGGCGGCGCTCGCCTCCGGCGATGTCGAGGACAGTCTGCGGCAGATCTATCCGCTCGGCGCCTGCGAGAAGAAGCCGGAGGTCGATGTCGATCCCGGCCGCATTCGCAGCGATGCGCTGATGATGCGGCTCTATGGCGCCTCGGCGAAGGAAGTCGGGGGTGATCTCGTGCCCGTCAAATGGTTCGGCGAGACGTTGCGCGTGACGAAGCGGCAGGGCGCTGCCGCCGCGCTGGAGAAGGTGCGGGACGCGCTCGCGGCGAAACCCGAGCTGAAACGCTATCTCTCGCCCTCGGCCGGCGTGTTCAACTGGCGCAAGGTTTCCGGCGCGAAGAACATGTCGGTGCACAGTTTCGGCGCGGCGGTCGATCTCAACACGAAGTTTGCGGATTACTGGATCTGGTCGGGCGGAAAGCCGGGCAAGGTGCCGAAATACGCCAACAAATATCCGCTCGAGATCGTCGAGATTTTCGAGCGTTACGGCTTCATCTGGGGCGGGCGCTGGTATCACTACGACACCATGCATTTCGAATACCGTCCAGAACTCATTGCCATCGCAAAAGCGGCAGACGCTTCCGCCTGCCGCTGATTTTTCCGTCTGGCTGCTTAGTTGCGGACGATGACGGTCGTGCCGGCTGTGACCTGGGCATAGAGGTGCTCGACGTCTTCGTTCGCCATGCGGATGCAGCCGGACGACTGCGCCTTGCCGAGCGAGGACGGCTGGTTGGTGCCGTGGATGCGGTAGACGGTCGAGCCGAGATAGATGGCGCGCGAACCGAGCGGGTTGTCTAGGCCGCCCTTCATGGAAACCGGCAGGATCTTGCCCTTCTTGGCTTCGCGGGCGCGCATGTCTTCCGGCGGCGTCCAGGTCGGCCATTCGGTCTTGCGCGTCACCTTTTCCGTGCCGGTCCAGACGAAGCCTTCGCGGCCGACGCTGACGGCGTATTTCATGGCGAGGCCGGAGCCCAGCACGTGGTAGAGGCGGCGCTCGGAATTGTCGATGATGATCGTGCCGGGGGCAACGTCTTCGGTGAAGGCGACGAGTTCGCGGGCGATCGGGGCGCGGGAAACGGCGGCGATCTTCTTTTCCGATTTCATCGGCTTGCCGCCCGAGAGGACCTGCAGCCAGCCAACCTTCTGGGTGGATGAAGAGAGCGAGGCAACCTCGATCGGGTCGATGGCATTGTCGGCGGCCGAAGCGGCGCCAGCGATGGAAAGAATGCAGGTGGAAAGAAGGCCTGCGATAAGAGCGAGTGCGAGCTTGTTCATGGTCCTGGTCCCTATCTGGAGCGCCGGTGGGGTTCTTGCCCGGCGTCGTGTTCTGATGGGAACGTTGTAGGACGTTGACTGATCTTGCGATGTTCCGGCGGGAACAGGCCCTCAGAAGGGCTGAATCCAGACCAGGCTGCTCAGCATCAGGGCGGCGATCATGGTGATTTCGAGAAATCCGGTTTGCATGGCGTAGTTCTCCTGTGTGCCGCAAAAACGCGCTGGTGTCGCCGCGGTTCCGCCGGATTTCAAAAAACGCCTAAAACGCAAAACAGCGCCCGAAGGCGCCGTTCCGAAAGGGATGTCTGAAGGCCTATTTGCGATAGATGAGCCAGCTCTTGGCAAAATCCTTCTTCATGCCGTCCTCATAGGCCATGGTGCGGTTGCGGCCGCCATTCTTGGCGCAATAAAGGGCGATGTCGGCCTTCGAATAGAGTTCGCCCGGGCCTTCCGCCCAGGAGGCCATGCAGAAGCCGAGCGAGATGGTGATCGGGCCGTAGTTGACGCCCGTCTTGGAGTTCTTGAAGGGCGTGTGCTCCAGCGCGGTGCGGATGCGCTCGGCGATCGCCATCGCCTCTTCCTCGGTGTTGCCCTCGACGATCATCGCGAATTCCTCGCCGCCGGTGCGGGCGACCAGGATGTCCTTGCGCACATTGGCGCGGATGAGGCTGCCGATGGACGCAAGGATCTTGTCGCCGACGGGATGGCCGTAGGTGTCGTTGATCTTCTTGAAATGATCGATATCGGCGATGATCAGCGTTGTGACGTGGCGCGTCATCGTCGAATTGTAGATGGCCGAGAGCTTGTCGTCGAAGGCGCGGCGGTTGGAAAGCTGCGTCAGCGAATCCGTGTTGGCGATGCGCTTGTACTCGTCGAGCTCCTTGCGCACATTGTCCATTTCGACGGACTTCTGTGCGACATTCTCCACCATCACCTTGCCCTGGTTGATGGTGTCACCGGTCGCTTCCGTCAGGACGCCGATGACACTCCTGATGATATCGACGCTGGCCGCGTTCTTGTTGTTGATGCGCACAAAGGTTTCGTCGAGCAGCTTGTTGTAGCTTTCGAGCGAGGTCTGTTCCTGCTTCAGGAGGCGCAGCAGGCCTTCGAGCTCGCCGGCGATCTTCGTGTGCGCACCATCGATGGCGGGCACGCCGTGATGATGGCCGAAATACTGCATGCCAATTTCGTCGAGTTCTTCCTGCGAGGCCTTGCTGCCGAGGGCGGCGAGTTCGCGCGTCAGCTTGGGGTTCGAGCCGATATAGGCCTCGTAGAACAGCTCGTAGTTTCGAGGAATGGGGGATACACCCATTATGCGCATGGCATAGGTCACCTGCGCCGCGATATCCGGCACTTGGACCTTTTGCGCAACGGCCGTATTCATGTCGGCTGCTCCTGGCTCTTCGTTAGTTCCCGCAAAATACTGCGAAAATGCTTTGCGAAGGATTAACGATTGTGTCTTCCGCTGCGGTAGTGGTGCAAGAAAAAGGCCGTAAATCCGGGGATTTACGGCCTTCATCAGTAGAATATGAGGGATTTCTTCCTCAACCCGGCATAATCATTTTTTCCGGACGTACAACTTCGTCAAACTCTTCGTTGGTAACGTAACCGCCGCCGACGGCTTCCTCACGCAGCGTCGTGCCGTTCTTGTGCGCCGTCTTGGCGATCTTGGCGGCGTTGTCGTAGCCAATCTTAGGCGCGAGCGCGGTGACGAGCATCAGCGACCGGTCGAGCGCCGCCTTGATGTTGTCCTCGCGCGCCTCGATGCCGACGACGCAATTGTCGGTGAACGAGATTGCGGCATCCGAAAGGAGCTGGACGGACTGCAGGAAGTTATAGGCCATCAGCGGGTTAAAGACGTTCAGCTCGAAATGGCCCTGGCTGCCGGCGAATGTCAGCGAGGCGTGGTTGCCGAACACCTGGGCGCAGACCTGGGTGAGGGCTTCGCACTGGGTGGGGTTGACCTTGCCGGGCATGATCGACGAGCCCGGCTCGTTTTCCGGCAGGGCCAGTTCGCCGAGGCCCGAGCGCGGACCGGAGCCGAGGAAGCGGATGTCGTTGGCGATCTTGAAGAGCGCAGCGGCGGCCGAATTGATCGCGCCGTGCGAGAAGACCATGGAATCGTGGGCGGCGAGCGCCTCGAACTTGTTCGGCGCGGTCTTGAAGGCGATTCCGGTGATCGATGCGATGTGCTCGGCGACCTTTTCTGCGAAGCCGACCGGAGCATTGAGGCCCGTGCCGACGGCCGTGCCGCCCTGGGCGAGTTCGCAAAGCCCCGGCAGCGTCATCTCGATGCGCTTGATCGAAGAGGCGACCTGTGCGGCGTAGCCGGAAAATTCCTGGCCGAGCGTCAGCGGCGTTGCGTCCTGCGTGTGCGTGCGGCCGATCTTGATGATGTGATCGAAGGCCTTGACCTTGGCTTCGAGCGCGGCGTGCAGGTGCTTCAGCGCCGGAAGCAGGTCGTGGACGATACGCTCGGCGCAGGCAATGTGCATGGCCGTTGGATAGGTGTCGTTCGACGACTGGCTCATGTTGACGTGGTCGTTCGGATGGACAGGCTTCTTGGAGCCCATGACACCGCCGAGCATTTCGATTGCCCGGTTGGAGATCACTTCATTGGCGTTCATGTTGGACTGGGTGCCCGAGCCGGTCTGCCAGACGACGAGCGGGAAATGATCGTTGAGCTTGCCGTCGATGACTTCCTGCGCGGCTTCGGTGATGGCTTTGGCAAGCGCCGGATCGAGGCGGCCGAGTTCGGCATTGGCGCGGGCGGCGGCCTGCTTGACGATGCCGAGCGCACGCACGACGGACAGCGGCTGCTTTTCCCAGCCGATCTTGAAGTTGCCGAGGGAACGCTGGGCCTGCGCGCCCCAATAGCGGCTGTTGTCCACTTCGATGGGGCCGAATGTATCCGTTTCCGTGCGCGTCGATGTCATAATGCTTCCCGCTTCTCCGAGCCCATGCGTTACGGTCTGCCGCCGGCCTTGCCGCCGCATGGGACGCGGCAGGCCGGGCGAGCGCGCGCCGTTTGGGACGGCCGCGCTGGCGCGAAAAATCGCGCAAATCTCTGGCCTATCTGCGACCCGCTTGCAAGGGCGGAATGGCGGGAGAAGACGAGACTTTCGGTTAAAATCGATTAGGCGGCGGCCGGGCCGGGACCATGCGCCGGGCGGCTGGCAACGCTGTGCTTTTTCTATCACAATCGCCACGTTGTTTTTTGCGCGTATGTGCGCCAATCCTCGGATTTTTTCGCTTCCCGCGCGAAATTTCGCCGCCAATTCAAATTTTTACGCAGGCTCGTCCGTCTGGTTTTCCAGGTGTCGGCGTCACGGATATGTGAGGTTTTGCAGGGCTGGCGGGAAGGGGCGTTTCCTTTTCATTCACCATCCTTTCCTATAACTTACCGGCCTGCTGGTTCGGGCGCCGCCAGAGACCGCGCGTTGCGGTTCATACGGGGAATGGAATTATTTATGAAGCTGACAAAGACTGCCGTGCTGGCCGCCGCGCTGGCTCTTTCCTGCGCCACCATCACGCTCCACGCCGCGCCCGCCAACGCCCTGACGCTGTTCGATATCTTCCGCGGCAAGAAGAAGGAGCCGGTGCGCGAAGAGTTGCCGGGCGTGAACTCGGGTTCCGCCCTTCCGCGCGCCGAGACGAAGCAGGCGGCCAAGCCGCTGCCGCGCGTCACCGGCCCTCGCTACTATACCTACAAGGCCGACGCCCTGAAGCGCGTCGCCGTCGAGAAGCTCGCGGACCCGGTCGTCACGAGCTCGATCACCGTCGATATTCCGGCGGCCGGGAACGCCGGCGTGCGCGCCGCCTTCGCCAATGTCAATGTGCGCACGACGCCCGATGCCGCCAAGGCGGTCGAGGCGTTCTACGCCACGCAGAAGAAGTTCGTCTGGATCGACGGCACCGGCATCAACGAAAAGGCCAAGAGCGCGATTGCGGTTCTCGCCGATGCGGGCTCCGTGGGTCTCGATCCCTGGGACTATGCCGTCAAGATTCCGTCGGATAGCTTCGACAGCGCCGACATGAATACGCGCTACGATGAGCTTGCGACCTTCGAGATCGCGCTGTCGTCCGCTGTCGCCACCTATGTGCAGGACGCCGTGCGCGGCCGCATCGATCCCAACCGCATCTCCGGCTACCACGATTTCAAGCGCAAGGACGTCAATATCCTCGCGGCTCTGAAGAACGTGGCGATGAGCGGCAACGTCAAAGGCTATCTGGAAAGCCGATCGCCCGCGAGCGCCGATTTTCAGGCGTTGAAGGCCGAGCTTGCCAAGCTGAAGGCCGAGAGCGGCGCGGACGATCGTGTCATCATCGCCGACGGCACGCTGCTGAAGCCCGGCCAGAGCAATCCCGAATTGGCGAACATCGTCAAGGGCATCGTCAAGCATGGCTCGGATGCGCTGAAGACCGAGCATTCGCTCACGATTGCCGGCTACAAGGACACGCCGGACTACACGCCGGAACTGGTGTCGCTCGTCGAGGCGTTCCAGAAGGAAAACGGCCTGAAGCCGGACGGCGTCGTCGGCAAAGCCTCGATCCGCAAGATGGTCGGCGGCGACAGTTCCGCCGACAAGATCGCCAAGCTGGAAGTGGCGCTCGAACAGGCGCGCTGGCTGCCAGTCGATCTCGGCGCGCGCCACGTCTTCATCAACCAGCCGGCCTTCCAAGTCTATTACTATGAGGACGGCCAGGAAAAGTTCTCGATGCGCACGGTCGTCGGTTCGAAGTCGAACCAGACCTATTTCTTCGAGGACCGCATCCAGACCGTCGAAGTGAACCCCTATTGGGGCGTGCCGCAGTCGATCATCATCAACGAGATGTTGCCGAAGCTGCGCAACGACCCGTCCTATCTCGACCGCATGGGCTATCAGGTGGCCGTGGGCGGGCAGGCTGTGTCCTCGTCCTCCGTCAACTGGTACGGATCGACTTCGGGCATTTCCGTTAGACAGCCGCCGAGCGATGACAATGCGCTGGGCGAACTGAAGATCCTCTTCCCCAACAGCCATGCCATCTACATGCATGACACGCCGTCGAAGAGCTTCTTCAAGAAGGACATGCGGGCGCTGAGCCACGGCTGCGTGCGCCTTGCCGAACCCCGCAAGATGGCTGCTGCCGTGCTCGGCGTGACGGAAGCCGACGTCGCCAAGGAAATTGCCGGCGGCAAGAACAAGGGTATCAACGTCAAGGCCGATATCCCGATCTACGTCGCCTATTTCACGGCATGGCCGAACAAGGACGGCGCGGTCGAATATTTCGACGACGTATATGGCCGCGACGACTATATGCGCAAGGCATTTGCCGCCACGCAGAAGGCGCGGCAGGTCCAGGGCTGAGAGCATCCGAAAACAAGAATATCGAAGGCGCCGTGTCCGGTAGGACGCGGCGCCTTTTTTCGATCAGCGGGCGAGCAGGCGCTCGATCAGGTCCGGCGTCAGCTCGTCGAAATGCGCGACGACATGGCTCGGTTCGAGTTCCGCGACCGGCACGTCTGAATAGCCGAAGGGCACGCCGATGGAGGGCACGCCGGCATTGCGGGCGACCAGGATGTCGTTCAGGCTGTCGCCGATCATCACCGTGCGCTTCGGATCGGCCTGCGCCAGGCGGACCGTGCCGAGCAGGTGTTCGGCATCGGGCTTGCGGACCGCGAATGTGTCGCCGCCGGTGATCGCGGCAAAGCGGGCGGTCAGGCCGAGGCCGTCGATCAGGCGCCGGGCGAGGCCCTCCATCTTGTTGGTGCAGACGGCAAGGCGGTAGCCGGCGCCCGAGAGGCGGTCCATGGCCTCGATAAGGCCGGGATAGGGCACGGAGACGCCCGGCATTGCCGCGGCATAGTGCTCGACGAAGACGCCCAGCATGCGCTCCAGCTCACCGTCGGTGATATCGCGACCGCGCAGCGAAAAGGCGCGCTTGATCATGACCTGCCCGCCATGGCCGACGAGATAGGTGAGGTCGCCATAGCCGACGGGATCGAGGCCTTCGAGGCCGATCGTGTGGTTGAGGCTCGCCACGAGGTCGTGGGCGGTGTCGATGAGCGTACCGTCGAGATCGAAGACAACGAGAGAAGCGGACATGGGAAACCTTGCAGGAGAGATGGGAGGCGGGTCTCTCCGGTAGGCGATGGCGCCGGCATTTGCAATTGCCTTGTGCCGCCACCTCCCAACTGCACTGTGAACCCGCCGCTTCGCCGCGATTTTGGCTTTCGTTTGCCGGGCGGGGCGTGTAAGTGTCTCACCGGAATTTCCGGCCGCTTCGCGCGAAGGGCCGACGGTTGGTTTCAGGGAGTGCGTGGCGGATGGACGCCAGGGAAATGAAGATCAAGGCCGCGGAAGCCGCTCTTGCCCATGTGGAAGACGGTATGCGGCTCGGCATCGGCACCGGCTCGACGGCGGAAGAGTTCGTCCGGCTGCTGGCGGAAAAGGTAGCCGGCGGGCTTAAGGTCGAGGGCGTGCCCACCTCCGAGCGCACGGCGCGGCTCTGCGTCGAACTCGGCGTGCCGCTGAAGTCGCTCGACGAGCTGCCGGAACTCGACCTGACGATCGACGGCGCCGACGAGGTCGATGGCCGGCTGCGCCTCGTCAAGGGCGGCGGCGGCGCGCTGCTGCGCGAGAAGATTGTGGCGGCCGCCTCGGCCCGTATGATCGTGATTGCCGACGAGACCAAGGTGGTCGAGACGCTCGGCGCCTTCAAGCTGCCGATCGAGGTCAATCCGTTCGGTCTCGTCTCCACGCGCCTCGCCATCGAGAAGGCGGCCGCACGCCTTGGCCTGTCCGGTCCGCTGACGCTCCGCGCCTCCGGCGACGGCACCTTCACGACGGATGGTGGACACTATATTCTCGACGCATCTTTTGGCCGCATTCCTGATGCAGATGCGCTCGCAAGCAGCCTCAATGACATACCCGGTGTCGTCGAACACGGACTCTTCATCAATATGGCGTCGCTTGCCATCATCGCCGGTCCGGCTGGTGCGCGCACGCTGACGGCAAAAGCATAGACAGGAGCACAGACCGACATGATCAACTTTGCTGGTTTCGGCCGGACCCTCGCGGTAACCCTCATCGTTTCGGCAAGCCTCGTCGGCGCCGCCAAGGCGCAGGAGGTTTCGGAAGAGCAGTTGAAGACCGCGCGCACCGCCATCGACGCCATCGCGGCGACGGCAGGCTTCGACAACATCCTGCCGAGCCTTGCCATGCGTGCCAAGGCGGCCCTCATCCAGGCCTCGCCGAACCATGAGGCGGAAATCAACGCGACCGTCGACGAGCAGGCGCTTGCGCTCGCACCGCGCCGCGCCGACCTCGAAAAGGAAGCCGCGACGATCTACGCCAAGACCTTCACCCAGGACGAGCTGAAGGCGATCGCCGACTTCTACTCCTCGCCGGTCGGCAAGAAGCTTCTGACCGATGGCCCGATCGCCACGCGCAGCCTCATGAAGGCCGCCGAGATCTGGGCCGCCGGCATCGGCCGCGATCTGCAGGTCGAAAGCGGCAAGAAGCTGCAGAACATCCTCGGCGCCCCGGCCACGGCCGAAGGCGGCGAAGCGAAGCAGCCGCAGCAGTAAACAAACAAAAAAGGCGGCCTTCGGGCCGCCTTTTTCATATCTTTCATGATGAAGCGGGCGGCCTCTTTCAGAGACGGCCCGTTTTCATTCTTCGCCGTCTTATTCGTGGATCGTGTATTCGCCGAGTTCGCAGAGGTTCTGCGTGTCGGTGGTCGTATCGAGATCGGAATCCTCGGCAAATTCGAAACGCATGTCGTAATTGCAGACGTCCCGACCGTCGGCGATCGTGATTTCGATCGTTTCGCCGGGGTTGAGGACCTGTTCGCCGAAGACATCGTCTTCCCACTTATCGACGCCGACGGGCGAGGTGTGGAAACGGGTCAGGACGGAGTTGGTGCCGTTCTTCAGCTGGAAGACGAGGTCTTCCGCGAGGGCCGGGCCTGCAAGCATGGCGAGTGCCAGTGCCGATGCTGCGAAAACTTTAGATTTAGACATATCTATCATCCGGTTAGCCCACAATCGGGCGGCTGATTCCTACGGTGCCTTTGTTCCGCCGTAAATGGGATTCGCCTGCTTTTTTAGAAAAAACTGTTGGGCGTCGCGGCGCGTTCACGGCTTGATGTGCAGATCGTTGCGCATGGCTCTTTTCCTTTTGATCGCGGCGTTCCTATATGGAGAAAACCGGGCGGCGGATTCGCGTCGCCGTACCCCTTTCGGCCGTCCGGCCAGCCTTGCCCGCAGGAGATCACAATGACGGCATTCGACTACGACCTCTTCGTCATCGGCGGGGGCTCCGGCGGCGTGCGCAGCGCGCGTCTGGCCGCCAGCATGGGCAAGAAGGTCGCGATCGCCGAAGAGTTCCGCTTCGGCGGCACCTGCGTCATCCGCGGCTGCGTGCCGAAGAAGCTCTATGTCTATGCCTCGCAGTTTCCCGAGCATTTCGAAGATGCCGCCGGCTTCGGCTGGACGGTCGGCGAGAGCACCTTCGACTGGCAGGCGCTCGTCGCCGCCAAGGAGAATGAGATCACCCGCCTCGAAGGTCTCTACCGCAAGGGCCTCGACAATGCGGCCGCGACCATTCTGGCGACCCGCGCGGTGCTGGTCGGCCCGAACACGCTGCGCCTGACGGCGACCGACGAACTGGTGACGGCCGAGCGCATCCTGATCGCCGTCGGCGGACATCCGACGCCGCATCCCGACCTGCCGGGCCATGAGCTCTGCATCTCGTCGAACGAGGCCTTCGACCTGTTGGACATGCCGAAATCCATCGTCATTTCCGGCGGCGGCTATATCGCGGTCGAATTCGCCAACATCTTCCACGGTCTCGGCGTCGAGACGACGCTGATCTATCGCGGCAAGCAGATCCTTTCGCGCTTCGACCACGACATGCGCCAGGGCCTGCAGGCGGCGATGATCGCCAAGGGCATCCGCGTTCTCTGCGAGGACCTCATCACCAGTGTTTCGGAAACGGCGGATGGCAAGCGATCCGTTGCGACCAAGGGCGGCGAGACGCTGGTCGTTGATCAGGTCATGCTGGCGCTCGGCCGGGTGCCGAACACCGGCAGCCTCGGGCTGGAGACGGCGGGTGTGAAAACCAACGAGCGTGGCGCCATCATCGTCGATGATTTTTCGCGCACCAACGTGCCCGGTATTTTCGCGCTGGGCGACGTGACGGATCGTGTGCAACTGACGCCGGTCGCCATCCATGAGGCGATGTGCTTCATCGAGACGGAATTCCGCGGCAATCCGGTCTCGCCGGATCATGACCTTATCGCCACCGCCGTCTTCTCGCAGCCGGAAATCGGCACCGTGGGCCTCAGCGAAGAGGATGCGGCGAAGAAGTTCGACGATCTCGAAATCTACCGCGCCGAATTCCGGCCGATGAAGGCGACGCTGTCGGGCCGGCAGGAAAAGACGATCATGAAGCTCGTCGTCAACGCGGCGGACCGCAAGGTGGTGGGTGCGCATATTCTCGGCCATGAGGCGGGCGAGATGGCGCAGCTGCTCGGCATCTCGCTGAAGGCCGGCGTCACCAAGGACGATTTCGACCGCACCATGGCGGTGCATCCGACGGCGTCCGAAGAGCTGGTGACGATGTACCAGCCGAGCTATCGCATCAAGAACGGCCAGCGGCTCTAAGCGGCGGCGCCTTTTCCACCGCCGGAAGGCGACCGGCGAAGCGATCCTCGTGGTTCTTGAAGAGGGCGGCGAGGCGGTCGAGCGCGAGGCGCATTTCCGGCCGGTGGCGGTCGTCGTCGTTGACGGCGAGCCACAGCGGGTGGGTGAGGGCCTCGATCGGCTCGCCCTCGCGCACCAGCCCCGGCATCGTGTCTCCCACGAAAGTCGGCAGCACGCCGCGTCCCGCGCCGCCGGCAATCAGCCGGGCAAGGATGTCGGGCGCGTTGGTCCAGGTGTGGATCTGGTTCTCGTGATGGCGGAAAACCCATTTTTCCGGCTCCGAGACCGCGACTTCCGTGCCGACCGACACCCAGGGCAGATCCGTTTCGAAAGCGTGGCCCGACGCGCGGTAGACGGCATAGGTGACGTCCACGGATTTGCGCACGGCGAGATTGCCGGTCTTCGGTGCGGCGTGGAGGAGGAAGATCATGCCGTGTCGATAGGCGAGGTCGTCGCCGGGCGGGAGCCGCTTGCAGCAGAGGCGGAAAGTGTCTTCCGCGCCGCGCAGCGCGCCCGTGTTGTCGGCGACGAAACCCGTCAGCCAGATATCGCCGGCAATCGAGACGATGGGCAGCGCGAAGGCTTCGCCATGCCAGCGGGTGATATCGGCCGTCGTGCGGCGGATCGTCTGCACATGCTCGAACAGCACCACGCCGTCGGGTGCCAGCCGATAGCCCTGCTGGCTGCGGACGAAAAGCGTGCGGCCCATGGTCCGCTCCAGCGCCAGCATGCGGCGGCCGATCGTCGGCGCGCTGATGCCGGTGATGCTTGCCGCACCGGCAAGCCCGCCCTCGGCGGCGACATGGAAGAAAAGCTGCAGGTCGCTCCAGTCGACTTCCGACATATCCGGTCCCTCGTTTGCGCCTTCCTTCATAGCGCAAAAGCCGCCGCCGGTATCGCTCACCGGTGAAACGGGCGTTTCATTTCCGCATCTACGAAGACGACAGGACGGTCGCTACTTCCATGACGAACACCGCAAACAAGGAGTTTCGTCATGACCCCTGAATGGATGATTGCCTTCGATCGACAGAAGGCTGCAATGCGACGCCTACAACGCGATCCCTTCGCCGACCCGCTGGAGCGGGAGGAATGGCGCGGCCTGCAAGGGGTGAACACTCTGTTCAGCCGATGGCTGGGAAACGACAGGCCGCAACCGCGAAAGGCAGGGCAAGAGCCTGTTTCGAGTTGGATATTCGCATTCGGGACGGCTTCGCGTCGCTCCGGGGCCTGATCGTCGGCCTGCGGCCTGTCACAGGAAAACACCGGCGCCGCAATTGGCTCGGCGACCGCTGGAAGTTCGGCTATGCAAGAACCATCTAACGGTTTATAAGCCCGCATCTTCAAAACGGAGGGGCGCCCGCAGGCTTTCGCGAGCGTTCAGGACAGGTGAGTATCATGGCACAGAATTGGACCCCGACCAGCTGGCGGCAGAAGCCCATCCAGCAGGTTCCGGAATATCCGGATCTCGCCGCATTGGCGGCGACTGAAGAGCGCCTCGCGAAGTTTCCGCCGCTCGTCTTCGCCGGTGAGGCTCGTCGCCTCAAGGCGTCGCTCGCCAATGTCGCAGAAGGCAAGGGTTTTCTGCTGCAGGGCGGCGATTGCGCCGAGAGCTTCGCCGAACACGGCGCCGATACGATCCGCGATTTCTTCCGCGCCTTCCTCCAGATGGCCGTGGTCCTGACGTTTGGCGCCCAACAGCCGGTCGTCAAGGTCGGTCGTATTGCCGGCCAGTTCGCCAAGCCGCGCTCCTCGAACATCGAGAAACAGGGTGAGGTGTCGCTGCCGTCCTACCGTGGTGATATCATCAACGGCATCGAGTTCACCGAGGAAGCCCGCATTCCGAACCCGGAACGCCAGATCATGGCCTACCGTCAGTCTGCCGCGACGCTGAACCTGCTTCGCGCCTTCGCGATGGGCGGTTACGCCAATCTCGACAACGTGCACCAGTGGATGCTCGGCTTCGTCAAGGATAGCCCGCAGGCCGAGCGTTACCGCAAGCTCGCCGACCGGATTTCCGAAACGATGGACTTCATGAAGGCGATCGGGATTACGCCGGAAACCAATCCGAACCTGCGTGAGACCGATTTCTTCACAAGCCATGAGGCGCTGCTGCTCGGCTACGAGCAGGCGCTGACCCGCGTCGATTCGACCTCGGGCGACTGGTATGCGACCTCCGGCCACATGATCTGGATCGGCGACCGCACGCGCCAGGCCGACCACGCGCATATCGAATATTGCCGCGGCATCAAGAACCCGCTCGGCCTCAAGTGCGGCCCGTCGCTGACCGGCGACGGCCTGTTGGAGCTGATCGATCTCCTGAACCCCAACAACGAGGCCGGCCGCCTGACGCTGATCTGCCGCTTCGGCCACGACAAGGTCGCCGACAACCTGCCGAAGCTCATCCGCGCCGTCGAGCGCGAGGGCAAGAAGGTCGTCTGGTCCTGCGATCCGATGCATGGCAACACGATCACCCTCAACAACTACAAGACCCGTCCGTTCGAGCGGATCCTGTCGGAAGTCGAAAGCTTCTTCCAGATCCATCGCGCGGAAGGCACGCATCCGGGCGGCATCCATATCGAGATGACCGGCAACGACGTAACGGAATGCACGGGCGGCGCACGCGCGCTGTCGGGCGACGACCTGGCAGACCGCTACCACACCCATTGCGACCCGCGCCTCAATGCCGACCAGGCGCTCGAGCTGGCCTTCCTTCTTGCCGAGCGCATGAAGGGCGGCCGCGACGAAAAGCGGATGGTTGTGAACGGTTGATCCCCATCCGTTCACGCTTCGGTTCCGTAAATTAGCGGCGCTGATGCAAGCATTCAGGAATGTGAATTTGACAGGACCGGGCCAGCTGACAAAGCTGGCCCGGTTTTCGTTTGCTTGCCCGCGTCATGCCGTGCCGCGCGAAAGCCGCCCGGGTGGCGTATCGCCGCCTAGGATCATTGCATTCTGAACGGTTCTCGAAGGGGGAGACATGAGCGAAACGCATTCGGGACATTGCCTTTGCGGCGCGGTGCGGTTTCGCACATCAGGCAGGCTGCGCGACGTTACCGCCTGCCATTGCAGCCAGTGCCGCCGGCAGACGGGGCATTTTTATGCGGCGACCAATGTGCAGGACGACGGGCTGGCGGTGGAGGGCGCCGAGAGCGTCACCTGGTATCGGGCCAGCGAGACGGCAAGCCGCGGCTTCTGCCGCACCTGCGGCTCGGCGCTGTTCTGGAAGGGCGACGGTTCGGATTATACGTCGATCATGGCTGGTGCGTTCGACCAGCCGACGGGGCTCAAGATCGGCGTGCACATCTTCTGCGCCGACAAGGGCGACTACTACGAGATTGCCGACGACGCGCCCCAATACGCTCAGGGCCGATAAGGCGCGCCGCCGTCTTCATTGCACCAGAGCCGGGCGCTGGCAGCGCACGCCGGTGACACGGATATCCGCTTCCCCGACCCGGACGCCGACGACCAGCAGCAGGTTGTAGAGCAGCTCGTCGATCGGCGCCGTCACCGTCGCCAGCGTGGAGGCAAGCGCCGATGTCACCGCTTTCGGCGTGCCAAGCGTAAGGAACAGGATCTGGATGTCGAGATCGAGGTTCTGAAGCAGCGTCGTGACTGTCGAGGTCAGCGTATCGCGCGTCGAGACGGTCTTGACCGTGCGCGCGGCGATTTCCGTCGGCGAGAAGGCGAGGCGGGTGCGGCCGAGATTCTTGGCCTCGACATGGGCGATGGCATCGATGCGCACCAGACCGGAATCAAGGATGCGTGCCTTCTGCACACGCGCCTCGTCGGAGAAATCCGAGAGGACCGAGGGATCGACCTTGCCGAGCGCGATCTCAGCGACACCCGGCACGGCATCGACCGAGACATTGGCATTCTCCACCTTGCCGCCGAGGCAGCGGATATCGGCGAGCCTGGCTTCCGATGCCGCGACCTCGACATAGAGCGGCAGCTTGATGCGCAGGCCGGCGAGTGCCGCAAGGCCGTCGAAGCTGACGTCTACCGCAAGCCGCGTCTGCGCGCTGCGCACGGCGCTGCCGGGTTCTCCCAGACGATGGGCGGGCGTTTCGACCGGCGGCTCGCCGATGGCGAGGCGGACGGTGACGGCGGCAAGGCCGGGCAGCGAGGTGCCGAGATCCAGCGCCACCTGGTTCTTGCCGTTGGCGAGGGCGGCCGCGGCCGAGACCATCTGCAGCGCGTTGACCGCCATCTGCCAATCGCCGCCGGTGGCGACGGCGAGGCCCTTCTTCGGATCGATGTTGAGGATGCGCGACAGCGGCAGCTTGACCTTGCTACTGGCCGTTGCCTGCTCGATTGTTCTGAGCGCTGATTTGGTCGTCGCGGAAAGGCCTTCGACGGCGCGCATGGAGGCGAGAAGCTGCGGCATGGTGATGCCGGCATTCAGCACCTCCTCATAGGTCGCCGCCGTGAGGTTGAGCTGCGTCGCGACGGCCTTGAGGAATGGGTTGACGGCAATGTCGGTATCGACGAGTGCACGGTAGTCCATCACCTTCAGCGAAAGCTTGGTGCCCAGAAGCTGGCCGAGCAGCGCGTTGAGTACGCCGTCATTGAGGCTGGCAAGCCGCGTGCCCACCGAAAAGGCGGCGATCTTGTTGCGGGCGGCCGAACCGACGGCCGAGAGAACCGGCGGCTCGGGCGTGAAGATCGACGCGATGAAAAGATCGGCGGGTCGTGTGAGCGTCACGCGTGCGGCGTCGGCATCGGTGCCGGCCGGCCTGAAACGCGCTTCCGGGGTGATATCGGGATCGGCGTTATAGCGGCCGCGCTCGATCTTCGCCGTGGCGAGCGTCCTCTTGGTGCCGGCCGGCAGGGCGATCGGCTGAATGACGCTGCCGCCGTCCTTGTCGGTGACGGTGACGGGCATGCCGTTTAGAGCGAAATAGCTGGCCGCCGATTTCTCCGCCTCTCCGACATTGGCGGCGGCGGCGATGGCGGCGAGGTCCGCGGAGGCCTGCAACTGGCGCTGCTGCACGGTGAGATAGCCGTAGTCGACACCGAGCGCGATGGAGAAGACCAGCAGCGGCAGGCTGAGGGCGGCGAGCGTGCCGATATTGCCGTAGCGATCGGCTAGCAGGGCGGAGGGGTGCTTGATCATCACATGCCCCCCACGCGCACGGTGGCGTAGCGCTCGATCTTTTCCTGCGGCAGGGCGAAGGTGAGCAGTTTCCAGATCGGCAGGTCGCCGGAATCGTAGGAAATGGTCACCGTGAATTGATCCGGATTGCCGGGATCGTCGGCCACCAGCACATTCATCTTCTGCCGGTTGAGGAAGGCGTAGTTGAAGCGCGAGGCATCAAGGTAGTGATTGACCAGCGTGACCCGCTCGGCCGGGTTGAGGCCAGCGACTGCCGTGCGGGCGGCATCCGCCGCGATCTGCTGCACCGAGTGGGTGACGGAAAGGTAGATGCCGTAGGCAATCAGCGTGAAGAGGATGAGGAAGAACAGCGGTGCGATGATCGCGAATTCCAGGGCTGAGGTGCCGGCGCGATCCTTCGACAGGCGGGACAGAACGTGCATGACATCTCCTCCTTGAGACTGTCTGACGACTTGGCATTCCCGCATCCGGAAGTGGATGCACGCCCATGGTGCAACCGGAATCTTAATTTCTCCTATAGATTGGTGAAATGTATTTTATGCAACCTTAAAGTTGTGGCGGCGCGTCACGGTTTTTCGCGCAGAACCTCGTGCAGCCGAAGCACTTCCATCTTCAGCGCGGCGATCTCGCCGAGGAAATGTGTGTCGATCTTGTGGTGCAGCGCCATCAGCTCGATCTCGGCCTTCAGGTTCACCTCGTAGTCCTTCGAAGCCTCGAAGCGGTCGCGGGCGGCCTGGCGGTTCTGCGACATCATAATGATCGGCGCTTGCAAGGCGGCGAGCATGGAAAGCACGAGATTGAGGAAGATGAACGGGTAGGGGTCGAAGGCATCCTTGCTCAAGAGGATCGTGTTGACGATCGTCCAAACGAGGAGGAAGACGAGGAAGCCGATGATGAAGGCCCAGGAGCCGCCGATGCGGGCGATGCCATCTGCGACGCGCTCGCCGGTTGCCTGCTTCGACTGATAGGCGACATTCCTGTCTTCCGACAGGATGCGGCCCTCACGGGAATGGAGCAGCACCTCGCGTTCTGTCTCGTCGAGTTGGTCGGCGGGCTTGCCGAAGAGGATCTGGGCGGCGTCGTCGAAGGGTTTCATGGCGGGGCTCCGCAAGCGAATCGGAGCCCCAGTCTAGCCGCGTTTCATGGGCAAAATCAGTAGCCTGCGCTCATCAGTTCCGCATGGGAGTTGAAGAAGCGCTCCAGACCGTACTGCTTGCCGAACATGATGTCGTGCTGCAGGAAACGGAAGTCGCGCACCAGCGGGTCGACGGTCTTCTTGCGGGCCCAGTCCGGCGTACCCTGTCCCTTGGCGTCGATCAGCATGTAGCGGTCGATGACACGCAGTTTGTCATGCACCGCACCCAGGAAGCCAGTGTAGTAAGGGTGCTCGAAGCCGGCTTCCTTGAGGATATAGTAGGAGAGGAACGCCGGGCTGATGGTGCCGACATCCTTTTCCGCACCCGTCTTGTTCGACCAGATAACGAGGGGGGTCTCGTGCTCCTTCTTCATCTGCTCGGTCGAGCCCTTGCGCGAGGCGGTGATGCCCTTCATGTAGCCGGAATTCTGGTAGACCGTGTTGAGCGGCGGCAGGTGATCGCCGAAGATGACGATGATCGTCTCGCGGTCGCGCTCCTTGGCCCAATCCATCAGCATCTTCAGGCTCTGGTCGGCTTCCTTCACGCCCTGCGCATAGCTTGCCAGCATGCGGTTGTCGCGGGCGTCGAGCTTACCCTCGGGTGTGATGTCCGTCTTCGTGTAGCGGCCGTCGTCATAGGGACCATGGCCCTGCAGCGTTACGGTGAAGAAGAAGAACGGATCCTCCTGCAGATCGGCCTGGCGGATGATTTCCTTGGTCAGCGCCTCGTCGGAGGTGAAGTTGCCACGCTTGGCGAGTGGCGGCATCTTGTCGACATCCTTGAAGGTCTCGAAGCCGAAGGCCTTGTAGACGCTCGAACGGTTCCAGAACCAGCCGGAGAAGGGATGGATGGCGCGCGCCGTATAGCCTTCCGCCCGGAAGAACGTGGCAAGCGACGGGATCGGTTTGCGGATATACTGCTGGTACGGAATGCTGCCGGTGGGCAGGAAGGCATTGGAGAAGCCCGTCAGCGCCTCGAATTCGATATTGGCAGTCAGGCCTCCGAACTCCGGCGAGAAGACGTTGCCGCCCTCGTTTTCGCGGATGACCGGCATCGGATCCTGCGAGAGCTTGACGCTGTCGATGCGCGTTGGATCCCACAGCGATTCACTCATCACGACGATGACGTCGGGCTTGGAGCGGTGCGTCGTGCCGAAGGGCAGCGGCTTGGAGGGGATCTTGTCGATGGCATCGACCATATAGCCCGAGGGCGCCTGAACATTGGCCATCGGCAGGTTGATGGCGAAGGCCATGACGAAGCCATTATGGCGATAGTTCTCCGCCTGGTCCCACATGATCGGGAACACCTTGAGGCGGTCGCGCACCCAGGAGAATTCGTTGTAGTCCATGATGGAGGCGAAACCGGCGAGCAGCGGCAGCGCGATTGCAAGGCGCGCAAGACGCTCCTTGCGCGTCAGCGGCCGGAACCGGCGCCAGGCGAAGACCCAGAGGCTGACGAGGCCGACGATGGCCACGACGATGGCCACGGCAAGGCCGGCAGCCGTCCAGGGACGGTCCTGCACGAGAACCGGCATGAGTTCCATGATCTGGCGGCCGAACAGCAGGTCCGTCGGGTAGAGCGGGTCAGTCAGGAACACCTGCTTCTGCTGCGAGATGACACCCATCAGCACGACGATCGGGGCGATGAACAATACGCCCTTGTGCTGGCGGCCGATGATCGCATCAAGCGCGAGATAGGTCAGGAAGAAGACGCCCGTCGTGGTCCAGGCGGGCTGTTCGATATTGGTGAAATAGATCCAGGTCTGCTCGAGCGAGCCGCGCGTGATGAGCTCGACGGTGACGACGGTCAGCAGTGCCAGCAGACCGGAAACGGCAAGCGAACGGAGAACGGCAAGCGCCTTTGCATGGCGCGCGAGGAAGCCTGCCTCGACGGCAAGTCCTTCGGTGGCATCCATTGCCACGGTTGCGGGAGTGAACAGGGCCAACGCCGTCTCCAAACTTCATTAAACTTTCGTGTATCTGTCATACGGATGTCATCTTGAACAGGACATGAACGGTTTCTGCAACGTTCTCCGCATGCTTTGGTTCCGCCTGTTGCATCGCCGCAATGGCGGCGGGAACCCGCTGAAAACAGGGGCTTGGCGCCTAAGCGAGCGCAAAATCGTCCGGCCTTTCATTCCCAAAGCGCGCATCATGCTCTAAACAGCTTCTCGACCGTTCGAGAGTGCGGCTGCGCAGGATCGGACACCATGCAAGGACGGGTCTGCAGATATGACTTCCGAGACTGAAAAGGCGACGCTCCGTATCGCGGTTGCGCAATTGAACCCCGTTGTCGGCGACGTCACCGGCAACCTCGCCAAGGCGCGCGCGGCTCGCGAGGATGCGGCACGGCAGGGCGCCGATCTGCTGCTGCTCACGGAACTCTTCATCTCCGGCTATCCGCCTGAGGATCTCGTGCTGAAGCCCGCCTTCCTGAAGGCCTGCCGCCGCGCCGTCGACGAACTCGCCGCCGACACCGCAAATGGCGGCCCTGGCGTCATCATCGGCTTTCCCCGGCAGGACGAAACCGGCCGCTTCAACGCCGTCGCCGTCATCGATGCCGGCAAGGTCATCGCCGTCAGGGACAAGGTGGACCTGCCCAACTACGGCGAATTCGACGAGAAGCGCGTCTTCGACCAGGGCGCCATGCCCGGCCCGGTGAATTTCCGCGGTGTCAGGCTCGGCATTCCGATCTGCGAGGATATCTGGGGCGATCTCGGCGTCTGCGAGACCTTGGCCGAAAGCGGTGCGGAAATCCTGCTCTCGCCGAACGGCTCGCCCTATTATCGCGGCAAGGTCGATATCCGCCATCAGGTCGTGCTGAAGCAGGTCATCGAGACGGGCCTGCCGCTGCTCTATGCCAACCAGCTCGGCGGCCAGGACGAACTGGTCTTCGACGGCGCGAGCTTCGCCTTCAACGCGGACAAGACGCTCGCCTTCCAGATGAGCCAGTTCGAGGAGACCGTCGCGCTCGTCACCTTCAAGAAGGAAGGTGACAGCTGGGTCTGTGACGGCGGGCCGATGTCGCGCATTCCTGAAAAAGAGGAGGCCGATTACCGCGCCTGCCTGCTCGGCTTCCGCGACTACGTCAACAAGAACGGCTTCAAGAATGTCGTTCTCGGCCTCTCCGGCGGCATCGACTCGGCGATCTGCGCCGCGATCGCCGTCGATGCGCTCGGCGAGGAGCGGGTGCGCTGCATCATGCTGCCCTATCGCTATACTTCGCAGGATTCGCTGAAGGACGCCGCCGATTGCGCCAAGATGCTGGGCTGCCGCTACGATATCGTGCCGATCGAGGCGCCGGTGACCGGCTTCCTCTCGGCCCTGTCGGAGACCTTCGAGGGCACCGAAGAAGGCATCACCGAGGAAAACCTGCAGAGCCGCACACGCGGCACGATCCTGATGGCGATCTCCAACAAGTTCGGCTCGATGGTCGTGACGACCGGCAACAAGTCCGAGATGTCGGTGGGCTACGCCACGCTCTACGGCGACATGAACGGCGGCTTCAACCCGATCAAGGACCTTTACAAGATGCAGGTCTATGCGATCTCCAGCTGGCGCAACGCCCATCTGCCGCCCGGCGCGCTCGGTCCAACGGGTGAAGTCATTCCGAAGAACATCATCGATAAGGCGCCGTCTGCCGAGCTGCGCCCGAACCAGACCGACCAGGATTCGCTGCCGCCCTATCCGGTGCTCGACGACATCCTCGAATGCCTCGTCGAGATGGAGATGAGCACCGAGGACATCGTCGCCCGCGGCCATGACGCCAAGACCGTGCACCGCATCGAACACCTGCTCTACATCGCCGAATACAAGCGCCGCCAGTCGGCGCCGGGCGTGAAGATCACCAAGAAGAATTTCGGCCGCGACCGCCGCTACCCGATCACGAACCGGTATCGCGACCGGGGGTAGGCCATGCGCAGCTCGGTCGAAATCCACAACATCGTCACCGGCGAAACACGCGTCATCTGGCAGAGCGAACAGCTGGTCGAGGCGCCGAATTTTTCGCGGGACGGGCGGTTTCTCGTCATCAATGGCGATGGGCTGCTCTACCGGCTGGCGCTCGATGGTACCGCGCCGGAAACGATCGACACCGGCTTTGCCACCAGCTGCAACAACGACCACGGGCTTTCGCCGGACGGGCGTCTGCTTGTGATCAGCGACAAGGTGGAGTTCGGCAAATCGGCGATCTATGTGCTGCCGGTCGAGGGGGGCGTTCCCACGCTGGTGACGCCGAACCTGCCGTCCTATTGGCATGGCTGGTCACCGGACGGAGAGACATTGGCCTATTGCGGCATCCGCGACGATGTCTTCGATATCTACACCATTTCTGTCTCCGGCGGTGAGGAGAAGCGTCTGACCTTTGGCGAAGGGCGCAACGATGGGCCGGATTATTCGGCCGACGGGGAGTGGATCTATTTCAACTCCAGCCGTACCGGCCGTATGCAGATCTGGCGGGTCCGCCCGGATGGTTCGCAGCCGACGCGCATCACCGACAGTCCCTATGGCGACTGGTTCCCGCATCCGTCGCCCGATGGGAAACACCTGCTCGTGCTCTCCTATGACGGCGATGTCTTCGATCATCCGCGCGATCTCGGCGTGCGGCTTCGCCTCATGGACATGGACGGCGGCAACGCGCGGATTCTGTTCGATCTTTTCGGCGGACAGGGCACGATGAACGTGCCGAACTGGTCGCCCGACGGCAGTGAATTCGCCTTCGTGCGCTACGCTCCGACCTGATTGACAACTTCCAGTGCGCGTAAGTTAAGCTTTCGCTCACCAGCCTGTTTAAGCGAATTTTGCGGTCTGCCAGTTAGCCTCTGCTCAACAATGCCCGCAACCGGGTGGGGCAGGCAGGGGTGACGATGACGGGCAGGACGGAAGAGCGGCGGCAGGGAAAGCGGCGCGAGGTGGGTTTTGCGATCCGTGCCGCGGCTCTGATGATCGTCGGGCTTTTTGGCGCGGCAAACTTCTTCGTCCTCGACTATGCCATCGAACGCGCCGACAGTTTTGTCGCCGAGACCGAACGCACGCTGGTGCGCAATGAATTCAGCCACCAGATCGACCAGGTGGTGCAATACCAGAGCCAGCTGTCCTTCTGGGACAAGAGTTTCAACGCGCTTGCCCACGGCATGCCGGACGACGATTTCGTGCGCGACCAGATGCGCGACTGGATGTGGTCCGATTTCGGTTTCTCCTGGATGATCCTGACCTCGCCTGACGGCGAAAAAATCCTCGGCGTGCATCGCGGCGACAAGGTTTCAGACCGCAAGGCGCGCGAAAAGCTGCAATGGGTGAGCGATCTTACCCGCCGCGCCGAGCGCGCCTATCGCGAGGCGCTATCGCCCGACCGGGGCGGCTGGCAGGTGGCGCGCGCCCAGGAGGATCGGGATCTCCTGACCCCGGCCTTGCCGCAAATTCACGTTTCGGGCATGCGCCTCATCGACCGTGTCATGAGCATCGTCGTCGTGCAGGCGGTCGTTCCGAAATCGCTCTATATACCCGCAAGCCGGCTGGAGCCGACGCTGCTCATCACCGTCAAGCCGGTGTCGCAAAAGATGCTGTCCAATGCCGAGCGGCGGCTTGGCGTGCACGATCTCGGTTTCACGCCGATCGTCACCGAAGAACCGGGCCTCGTGATGACGCCCGTCGGTGGCGACGCCTACAATCCGATGGTCGCCTCCTGGCGCCCCAATATGCCGGGCTCCTTTGTCTGGCGCTCGGCGCTGCCGCAGATCGCCATTTTCGTGCTGGTCTTCGCCTCCGTCATGCTGTTCGTGACCCTGCGCTTTTCCGCCCTGGTCAAGGCGCTCCAGCGCAGCGAGGAGAAAAATGCTTTCCTTGCCCGGCACGATCCGCTCACGGGGCTGAAGAACCGCAGCGGCTTCGACGAGGAGGTCCGCCGCACCATCGCCAAAGGCAACGGCAAGCCCTTTGCGATCCTTGCGCTCGACCTCGACAAGTTCAAGGCGGTCAACGACCGTCATGGCCATGCGGCCGGCGATGTCGTGTTGCAGGCGGTCGCCCGGCGTTTTTCCGAGCGCGTCGGCACGCAGGGCTCGGTGGCGCGCCTCGGCGGCGACGAATTCTCCATTCTTCTGAACGGCGATTTTTCCCGGGAAGCCCTCGTGCAACTCGCCGAAGCCCTGGTGCTCGATGCGCAGTTGCCGATCGCCTACGACGGCCAGCTTCTGCTGATCGGCGGCAGCGCGGGCATCGCGCAGTTCCCCGATCATGGCGGCAGCCTGCACGACGTCATGGTTATGGCCGACGCCGCGCTTTATGCGGCCAAACATGCCGGCCGCAACCGCGCCGTTCATGCCGGCGATATCGACGCCAACACGGTGGCCGAAGCCGGTGCGGCACGCGCTGCTTAGCGCCAATCTCTATGCCTTCAAGGCGTTTTGAGACAGGCATGCGGCGCCGGCAGGCTTGATCGCACCGCAAAGCCATGCGCATATCATCCTCGTCAGGTGCCCGCGTCATGCGGGAGAATCGGGAATCCGGTGCGGGCGCGAATGCTCAGGTCCGGAACGTGCCCAACGCTGTGACGGGGATGGCTTTCGCCGTAAAAGCTTGAATCGATTCAGGCTTTTGCCACTGGTTCTTGAACCGGGAAGGCAGGTGCGGGCCGCGGGAACCGAAGTCAGAAGACCGGCCTGGCGAGATAGACCGAACCGCGCGGACGGCGGCAGGTTGGACGCATTGTTGGGGAGAAAACGATGCGAACAGAACTCTCGGACGCGCTCGTCCGGGCGGGCGCTTTTCCCTTTGAGGAGAGGCAGGCCGTCTACCGCGCCATCGAAACCCGCCGCGACGTGCGCGACCAGTTTTTGCCCGATGCCTTGCCCGACGATCTCGTCGGCCGCCTGCTGCATGCCGCACACAGCGCGCCGTCGGTCGGCTTCATGCAGCCATGGAATTTCCTGCTGGTGCGCAGCGAGGAAACGCGCCGCGCGGTGCATGGCGCCTTCCTCAAGGCCAATGCCGAGGCGGCCGACATGTTTTCCGGCGAGCGGCAGGCGCAGTACCGCGCCCTGAAGCTCGAGGGCATCCTGAAGGCGCCGCTGTCGATCTGCGTGACATGCGACCCGACGCGCGGCGGCACGGTGGTGCTCGGCCGCACGCACAATCCGCGCATGGATGTCTATTCCACGGTCTGCGCCGTACAGAACCTGTGGCTCGCGGCGCGGGCGGAAGGGGTGGGAGTCGGCTGGGTCAGCATCTTCCACGACAGCGATATTCGCGAAATCCTCGGCATTCCCGCGCATGTCGAAATCGTTGCCTGGCTCTGCGTCGGCTTCGTCGATCAGCTCTATGCCGAACCGGAACTGGCGGTGAAGGGATGGCGGCAGCGCCTACCGCTGGAAGAGCTGGTCTTCAAGGAGCGCTGGCCGGCGGCCGGATAAAGCCGTTTAGTTGACGCCGGCATCGGCCGGGCGGCCGAGATCGATGGCGGACTCGTTTTCCGGCAGGAAGGCGGGGCCGACCGTGCGCACCTTGTGGCGCGCGGGATCGTAGACGCGATCCTCGATCTTGGAAGGGGTCTTTGCGGTCTCCTGCTTGATCTGCCGGGTGGTGATCGTCGTGATGGAGCCGGTTTCCGGCAGGGTTTCCTCCGTCGTGGCTGCAGTCTCACCCTTCATCGCCTTCTGGCGCTTGATCATTTCCTGATAATAGGCGGAGAGATTGCAGCCGCAGGTGCCGGCCTTCGAGAGATCGCGCGTGCGGTAGCTGAAGGCGTGTTCGAGATCGCGATAGGGTCGGCCGGTGACGGTCGACGTCATCTGCTCGGTTTCCTGCCCTGGCGTCATCGATTGATAGAAAAGCTGCGTCTCCGTCTCCGGGCACATCATCGCGCAGACCTTCTGGTCGCGGCGGAAATCGAGCGGCGTGGCGCCCGACGAGATCGGGAAGAAACCGCCGTCGCAGGTGCGCACGCAGACGGTGCGCAGATTGCCGTGGCCGGCGCTGCCGCCCAGCGAGCGCAGCTGCAGCCGTCCGCTGTCTTCGGGCATCGTGCCGAGCGGCAGGGTGCGTGTGTCGTCCTGCAGGGTGCGCAGGGTCTCGGTCGCGGCGATCGGCATCACCTTGGCGTCGTCATTGCAGCCGTTCGTTTCCAGCGCGGCGAGCAGGCGATTGCGCGCCCCTTGCGAGGATGTGCCGCCGGCAAATTCGCGGCGCTTGCGGTCGAGGATATAGAGATTGCGCTCCATCTTGCCGATCACCGTTTCCAGCGTATCGCAGGCCGCTTCGTTCTCGCCGCCGAAGACGGTGATGCTGCCGGACGAGCATCCGAGACGACGCTGGTCGCTCCTGGCCTTGCGCAGCTGGATGTTCTGGCGGGCAATGGCGCCGGCATATTTGCGTGCGCTTGTGTTGTCGACCACGACCTGAGGGAGGTTTGCCAGTTCCGCCTGGATGCGTTCGCATACGTCGGACGCCGACGCGACGCCCGAGACGAGCAGCGGCAGGCCGGTTGCGATCGCAAACAAAAGGCGGAGGCGTCCTTTCACGTCCTGATATCCTGCAAGAGAGACTGGAAGGCGGCCTGGAGCCCGCCTTGATCGTGCTCCTATCATAAGCCTCTGCGCGCGCCGTGCAACGCGCTCCCGGATTTGTGATTAACGGCCGGAGTGATAATATGAAGAACACAGTCATCTTTGCGCGAACGGCGCAATTGATCTCGCGGGGGGCTTGGTGTAGCACTCTCGGCACATACAACAGCCGGTTACGGCACGGCCGCTCGACCGGCGGCACATTCATCCCGCAGGCAGGTGACTATGAAGATATCGTCAGTCTTGTTGAGCCCGATCTACGCGCTCGCGCTCGCATCGGGCGCGAAATCCTTTGCCGATAACCCCATCATCGGCAGCAAGTGGCTCAACAAGAAGGGTCTGCATGAAAAGCGCGTTTCGCTGGCCATGCGCATGGCCGCCTGGCGCCGCAGAAAGCTGGAAAACCTCGTCGCGCCGGATCACCGCCGGCAATATGCCGAGACCGGCTTCGTGAAGATCGAGAATTTCTTGTCGCCGGAGGTTTTCGCCGCCGTCACGCGCGAACTGGCCGAGCGGGATTTCGAGCGTTACGACATGAAGCAGGGCGACACCGTCACGCGCCGCGCGATCATCGACGACAGCGATCTCGAAACCCTGCCGGGCTTCAAGGCTGCGCGCAACGATCCGCGCCTGACCAACCTGCTGCGCTACGTTTCGTCCCATGACGGCCAGCCGCTGCTGGTGGTGCAGATCGTCATGGCCCTGCCGTCTGTCGTCACCGCCGGCTCGACAGACCCGCAGACGGCGCTGCACAGCGATACGTTCCAGCCGACGGCGAAGGCATGGCTGTTCCTGCGCGATGTCGGCGAAGAGGATGGCCCGTTCGCCTATGTGCCGGGTTCGCATGAAATGACGCCGCAGCGCCTTGCCTGGGAGCGCGGCATCAGCGAAAACGCCGATGCGATCGAGAACGTCTATTCCGCTCGCGGCTCGCTGCGCATCATGCCGGACGCGCTTGGTGCGCTCGGTTACGGCCAGCCGGTAAAAATGACCGTGAAGGCGAACACGCTCATTGTCGCCGATACGCACGGCTTCCATGCCCGCAGCCCGAGCTACAAGACGACGACGCGCATCGAAATCTACGGCTCGCTGCGCCGCAATCCGTTCCTGCCGTTCACCGGCCTGCACATCGCCTCGCTGCCGTTCATCGCCTCGGGCATGAACCGCTGGATCATCTCGGGCATGCGCCTGCGCAGCAGGCTCGGCATCAAGGGCTCGCCCTGGCGCGATGCCGGCCTCGGCAGGGCCGATGAATGGTCCAAGCGTCTCGACAAGCCGCCCGCGGCCTGAGGTCTTCGAATATTCCGATCGGCGGCTTGCTCTTGCAAGGCCGCCGATCGGGCTCTACATAGGTCCCGTCGTCAACACCGACCGGATGGTGCAGCATGGATTTCAACCCGACCACAAATCGACTTCGTTTTGTCCTCGGGGAAATTCGTATCCATGCCTTCCATTACCCTCTCAAAAATTTCGTGGTCCACGCCTGACGGCCACGCGCTTCTCTCCAATCTCGATCTGAGCTTCGGCCGCGAACGCGCCGGCCTTGTCGGGCGCAACGGCGTCGGCAAGACGACGCTGCTCAAGCTGATCACCGGCGATCTGCAACCGCTTTCCGGCATCCTGTCCGTCGATGGCTCGATCGGCATGCTGCGCCAGAGCGTGCAGGTCGGGGCGGAGGAGACGATCGCCAGCCTGTTCGGCATCGAAGGCGCGCTCGGCCTTCTTCGCCGGGCCGAATGCGGCCAAGCGGAAGCCGATGCCTTGGCGGACGCGGACTGGACACTGGAAACGCGACTTGCCGCCGCCCTTGCCGGCGTCGGGCTGGATGCCGTGGCAGAGACCCGCCTTGCGGCGCTCTCTGGCGGCCAGCGCACACGTGCGGCGCTTGCGGCTCTTCTCTTCCACGCGCCGGATTTCCTGCTGCTGGACGAGCCGACCAACAATCTCGACCGGGACGGCCGGCAGGCCGTGATCGATATGCTTGCCGGGTGGCGGGCCGGTGCCGTGGTCGTCAGCCATGACCGCGAGCTGCTGGAAACGATGGATGCCATCGTCGAGCTCACCTCGCTCGGTGCCACGCGTTATGGCGGCAACTGGAGTGCCTATCGCGAGCGCAAGGCGATGGAACTGGCCGCGGCGCAGCGGGAACTGTCCGATGCGGAGCGGCATGCGGCCGACCTCGCACGCTCGGCGCAGGCCGTAGCCGAGCGCAAAGCGCGCAAGGATGGCACCGGCAAGCGCAAGAAGGCGAAGGGCGACATTCCGCGCATCGTGCTCGGTGCCATGAAGGAGCGCAGCGAGGTGACCGGCGGCGTGCAGGCGCGCCTTGCCGAAAGCCGGCAGGCACAGGCGGCTGAAGCCATCGCGACGGCGCGGGGACGCATCGAGGTTCTGCAACCGCTCACCGTTTCCGTGCCGCCGACCCATCTCGCCGCCGGCAAGACGGTGCTGAAGCTCGACGGCGTGACGGCCGGGTACCGCGCGGAATGCCCGGTCCTTCGGGGATTTTCTCTCACGGTCACCGGACCGGAACGCATCGCGGTGACCGGGCCGAACGGCTCCGGCAAGACGACGCTGCTCAACCTCGTGGCAGGACAATTGCAACCCTTCGAGGGGCGGGCACAGGTCTTCACCGATTTCGCCATGCTCGACCAGCGCGTCAGCCTGCTCGATGCCAGCCTCACCATCCGCGACAATTTCCGCAGGCTCAATCCCGAAGCCAGCGAGAATGCCTGCCGGGCGGCGC
>NZ_JBLZPH010000095.1:0-115671 GCF_049199205.1 Shinella sp. M31
GCGTGGTGATTTTCGCCGGCGGCACGGGCAACCCGTTCTTCACGACCGATAGTGCTGCGGCGCTGCGCGCCGCCGAGATGGGCGCGGAAGCAATCTTCAAGGGCACGCAGGTCGACGGCATCTATTCCGCCGATCCGAAGAAGGACCCGACCGCGACCCGCTTCGATCGCCTGACGCACAGCGAAGTGCTCGAAAAGGGCCTTGCCGTCATGGACGTCGCGGCCGTTGCGCTGGCGCGTGAAAACCACATCCCGATCATCGTCTTCTCCATCCATGAAAAGGGTGGTTTCGCCGAAATATTGACCGGTGGCGGGCGCGGGACCATCGTAACCGACAACTGATTCTGAGTCGGCGCACGCGTCATAGGTGCAGCCGTTCTGTGAGAAAATAGGAGTATTCCGATGAGTGAAGGTATCGACCTGAAGGAACTGAAGCGCCGCATGGACGGCGCGATCACCGCATACAAGAACGACATCGCGTCGCTGCGCACCGGTCGTGCCTCGGCCAACGTGCTCGATCCGGTGCAGGTCGAAGCCTATGGTTCGCGCGTGCCGCTCAACCAGGTCGCCAACATCTCGGTTCCCGAGCCGCGCATGCTGTCCGTTTCCGTCTGGGACAAGGGCATGGTCGGCGCCGTCGAGCGCGGCATCCGCGAATCGAATCTCGGCCTCAACCCGATCATCGACGGCCAGAACCTGCGCATTCCGCTGCCGGAACTCAACGAAGAGCGCCGCAAGTCGCTCGTCAAGGTCGCGCATGACTATGCCGAAAAGGCCAAGGTCGCGATCCGCCACGTCCGCCGTGACGGTATGGATGACCTTAAGAAAGCCGAAAAGGATGGCGATATCGGTCAGGACCTGAGTCGCGCCCAATCCGAAAAGGTGCAGAAGATGACGGACGAGACGATTTTGGACGTCGATCGCTTGCTTGCCGAGAAGGAAAAGGAAATCATGCAGGTTTAAGGCTTTCGCCGCCTGTATTTCTTCTCTTTTCCGGATTGTCCATGAACCAGCTTTCGCCCAGCACCGTACCGGCACACGTCGCCATCATCATGGATGGCAACGGACGCTGGGCGAACGCACGCGGCCTGCCGCGCGCCATGGGACATCGCAAGGGCGTCGAGGCGGTGCGCGAGGCCGTGAAGACGGCGGCCGAATGCGGTGTGTCGTATCTCACGCTCTTCGCTTTCTCCTCGGAGAACTGGAGCCGGCCGGAAAGCGAGGTCTCGGACCTCATGGGGCTGCTCAAGACCTTCATCCGGCGCGACCTCGCCGTGCTGCACAAGCAGAATGTCCGAATCCGCGTCATCGGCGACCGGGTAAATCTGGCAAGCGACATCCTGCCGCTGCTTCTCGAAGCGGAGGAGACGACGCGCGGCAATTCCGGCATCACGCTGGTCATCGCCTTCAACTACGGTTCCCGTGACGAGATCGCCCGTACAGTGCGCAAACTCGCCGAGGACGTCGCCGCCGGCCGCCTCGACCCGTCGCAAATGACCGCCGAGCGGATCGGTGCCTCGCTCGACACGGCCGGTATTCCCGATCCCGACCTCGTTATCCGCACCAGCGGGGAGGAGCGTCTGTCGAATTTCCTGCTCTGGCAGGCCGCCTATGCCGAACTCATGTTCGTTCCCGAATTCTGGCCGGACTTTTCTCGCGACACCTTTCGCGCGGCCCTGGCGCGCTATGCGGCCCGCGAACGCCGTTTCGGCGGCCTGCAGCCTGCCGCCACACTTGCGGTTGGTTCCTGATGCAGACTGAACTTCGCCTGCGTATTCTTTCCGGCATCGTGCTTGCCGCCGTGGTTCTTGCGGCCACCTGGTATGGCGGCCTGGCGTTCCGCCTGCTTGCGGCCGCGATCTCTGTGCTCGTCTATTACGAATGGTCGACGATCACGCGGCTTCCCGATTCGGATTTCCGCGGCAATGCGTTTGGCTGGGCGACCGTCGCCGGCATTGCCGGCCTGGTGATCTTCGGCTTCGACGAGCTGGCACTGCCGGTGCTCCTCACCGCGACAGTTCTCAGCGTGCTCTATGCCCTTGCCGTCACGAAGAACGGCTGGCTTGCCGGCGGCATCGTCTATTCGGGCCTGACGGCCATTTCGCTTGCTGCGATCCGAGGCGATACCGGCGAAGGTTTCGCCGCGATGATCTTCATCTTCGCCGTCGTCTGGGCAACGGACATCCTGGCCTATTTCGTCGGACGCGCCATCGGCGGGCCGAAGCTGGCGCCGCCGATCTCGCCCGGCAAGACATGGTCCGGCGCCATCGGCGGTGCTGTCTCGGCCGTGATCGCGGGTACGCTGGTGCATGCCGCCTTCTTCCCGCTCAACGGTCTGTGGATCCCGGTCATCGCGCTTGTCCTGTCCGTTTGCAGCCAAATCGGGGATCTCTTCGAATCCTTCATCAAGCGTCGGTTCGGCGTGAAGGATTCCAGCCGTCTCATTCCGGGCCATGGCGGGGTCATGGACCGCGTCGACGGCCTTGTTTTCGCCTGCTTCGCCGCGTTCCTCATTGCGCTTGGCGATGCGATCGTGTCGGGTGCCGCAAATGCGCCGGCGGGCGTGTTCCTTTTCGGCCCGTAACCGGCGCCCGTACTCACGAAAGACTGGGGACTGAAACATGGATATGCTGACGGGCTCGGTCGCTTTCTTGACTGGCTATATCGTTCCCTTCCTGCTCGTGCTGACGCTGATCGTGTTCATCCACGAACTCGGCCACTATCTGGCCGGCCGCTGGTCGGGCATCGGCATCACGGCGTTTTCCATCGGATTCGGACCGGAACTTATCGGCTTCAACGACCGGCACGGCACCCGGTGGAAACTTTCGGCCATTCCGCTCGGCGGCTATGTGAAGTTTCTCGGCGACGAGGATGCTGCCTCCATTCCCGACTATGATGCGCTCGCCACCCTGCCGGAGGCCGAGCGCAAGCGCACCTTCCTCGGCGCTGCGCTGTGGAAACGCGCCATCACGGTCGCGGCCGGCCCCATTGCCAATTTCATCCTGGCCATTGCCATCTTCGCGGTGATGTTTTCCATCTACGGCCGCCAGGTCGCCGATCCGATCGTCGCGGAAGTGCGGCCGGGCAGTGCTGCAGAAGCCGCTGGCGTCCAGAAGGGTGACCTGCTGGTGGCAATCGACGGCAATCCAGTCGCGACCTTCGACGACGTTCGCCGCTATGTTAGTGTGCGGCCGGAATTGAAGATCACCGTCACCGTCCGGCGCGACGGCGCAGACCTCGACCTGCCGATGACGCCGCAGCGCACCGAGATCACCGACCAGTTCGGCAACAAGATGGAACTCGGCCTGATCGGCATCGTCACCAATCAGGAGACCGGCAATTTCCGCGTTGTCGAATATGGGCCGGTCGAAGCTGTGGGGCAGGGCGTTCTCCAGAGCTGGCATATCGTGACGGGGACTTTCGATTATCTGGGCAACCTCATCAGCGGCCGCATGAAGGCCGATCAGCTCGGTGGTCCGATCCGTGTTGCGCAGGCCTCCGGCCAGATGGCGACGCTCGGTGTTGCCGCCGTGCTGCAGCTTGCGGCCGTTCTGTCTGTTTCCATTGGACTTTTGAACCTGATGCCGGTTCCGGTACTTGATGGCGGCCATCTGATGTTCTATGCGGTGGAGGCAATCCGGGGCAGGCCTGTCGGGCCCGGGGCGCAGGAGATCGCATTTCGCATCGGCATGGCGCTGGTGCTCATGCTGATGGTCTTTGCGACTTGGAACGACATTTCGATGCTTCTGGGCTGAGAGTACCGGCTTTGGCCGGTTGAGGAAGATAAGAGGAGCCGCTTGCCGCAGGTGTGAATGCTAAGGGTCTGTTTACCGTAATGAAACGCAGGTAGTGGCCTTCAGGCCACGGTTTCAATTGAAGTAAACAGAAATTAACGCGTGACCTTGCTTGTATGGCAAAAGCGGTTAAAACGGCAAACGTGACCGGACTCGGGCGCACGCCCGCCGGGACGTTGAAACGAAGGTAAGTAGTGAAGATGAAAGCTGGTTCAAACTTTTTGAACGCCGTGTCGGCCGTTGCATTGTCGGCCAGTATGGTTGTCACGGGCGGCTCTTTTGCCACGCTTGTCTCCGCATCCGTCGCGGAAGCGGCCACGATTCGCAGCATCCAGGTCCGCGGTGCGGAACGTGTGAGCGCCGAAACGGTCAAGGCCAACGTCACCATCCAGCCCGGCAAGAGCTTCTCCAATGCCGATATCGACGCCTCCGTGCGCCGCCTCTTTGCGACCGGCTATTTCTCGGACGTGAAGATTTCGGTTTCCGGCAGCACGCTCGTCGTCACCGTCAATGAAAACCAGCTGATCAACCAGGTCGTCATCAACGGCAACAAGAAGATCAAGGACGAGAAGCTGATGGGCCTGCTGCGCTCGCAGTCGCTCGGTCCGTACAGCGAAACCGCGATCGAAGCCGACAAGCAGACGATCCGTGACGCCTATGCCTCGATCGGCCGCAGTGACGCGACCGTCACCACGCAGACCTATCCGCTCGGCAACGGTCGCGTAAATCTCGCCTACGTCGTCGATGAAGGTGACCGCACGAAGATCTCTCAGATCAATTTCGTCGGCAATCAGGCCTACAGCAATGGCCGCCTGCAAGCCGTGATCGTCACCAAGAAATCGAACTTCCTGTCGTTCCTGACCCGTAAGGACGTCTACAGCGAAGAGAAGCTGCGCGCCGACGAAGAGGCGCTGCGCCAGTTCTACTTCAACAACGGTTATGCCGACTTCCGCGTCGTTTCGTCCGAAGCCGTGCTGGATGAAGCCTCCAACGAATATGTCGTCACCTTCACGGTGGACGAAGGTCAGCGCTACAATTTTGGTGGCGTGAATGTCGAATCGACCGTTGAAGGGATCGATCCGGAAGAGTTGAAGGGCCTCATCGAGACCCGTGAAGGCAAGACGTACCGCGCCAAGGATGTGCAGGACTCGATGTCCGCGATTTCCCAGCGCGTCGCTGCTGCCGGTTACCCGTTCGCCCGCGTGACGCCGCGCGGCAACCGCGACCTCGGCAACGGCACGATTGCCGTCGACTATCTCGTCGACCAGGGCGAGCGCGCCTATGTCGAGCGCATCGAAATCCGCGGCAACAGCCGCACGCGCGACTACGTCATCCGTCGCGAGTTCGATATCGGTGAAGGCGACGCCTTCAACCAGGAAGTCATCACGCGCGCCAAGCGTCGTTTGGAGGCGCTCGGTTACTTCTCGTCGGTCAACATCACGACCGCACCGGGTAGCCAGTCCGACCGCGTCGTGCTCGTTGTCGATGTTCAGGACCAGTCGACCGGCTCGTTCGGCATTGGTGCCGGCTACGAGACGGGCAAGAACGGCGGCTTCAAGGTCGAAGCTTCGATCGAGGAGAAGAACTTCCTCGGCCGTGGCCAGTATATCCGGGTCGCTGCCGGTACCGGCCGCAACTCGCGTGACTACAGCCTGTCGTTCACCGAACCCTATTTCCTTGGCTACCGCCTCGCTGCAGGTTTTGATATCTTCAGCAACAAGGACGAGAGCGAAGATTACTACACGCTCAACACCAAGGGTTTCACTCTGCGTGTGACGGCACCGATCACCGAAGACCTGTCGACGACGCTCCGCTACAACTATGCGCGGCTGGATTATAATTCTGGTTTGAATTACGACGACCCGGCTGACAGGAAACTCCTTTCCACCCCGTATTGGGACGCTGTCCGTGGTGGACCTTGGGTTCGTTCGTCTGTTTCGCATAGCTTCACGTACGACACCATCGACGACCGCACGCTGCCGCGTGATGGTATCTTCGCTCAGGTTACGCAGGAAGTTGCCGGTCTTGGCGGTGATTCCGAATACTATAAGATCTACGGTAAGGCCCGTTACTTCCACACGCTTATGGAAGATGCCGATGTGATCGGTTCGGTCGCGGTGAGTGGCGGCCATATGTGGGGCTTCGGCACCACGCGGGTCTACGACCAGTTCACGCTGTCGGCCAACGACCTTCGTGGCTTCGAATCGGGCGGTATCGGTCCGCGTGCGACCTCGACGGGCGACTCGATCGGCGGCACGACCTACTTCACCGCATCTGCCGAAGCGTCGTTCCCGATCCCGGGTATCGCACGTGACTCCGGCTTCCGTGGCGCTGTCTTCGTCGATGCCGGTACGTTGTACGGCAACGATGTCAAGACTGCCGCTTCGGACAAGTTGAAGGGCACGGATATGAGCCTGCGCGCCTCCGTCGGCGCCAGCGTGATCTGGGCCTCGCCGTTCGGCCCGCTGCGCTTCGATTATGCTATTCCGATCAAGAAGGAAAAGTACGACGACGTACAGCGCTTCAAGTTCGGTATCGCGACGCAGTTCTGACGACGGCCGTCCAGAACCTCGGAGCACACGGACGTTCTGGAGACTTGCCGATGGAGCATACCCGGTTTTTTCCGCCCCACGACGGTCTTCGTCTGGGTGACCTCGCGAACGCGCTTGGGGCGGAACTTGCCGATGCCGCGCATGCCGATCGTATCGTGCGCAGCGTTTCGCCGGTCAACCGGGCGAAAGAAGGCGATCTCTGCTATATTCTTTCGCGTAAATTTCGTGCCGAACTCGATACGAGCGAGGCAGCGGCGATCCTTTGCGACCGCGCGCTGGTCTCCCTGATTCCCGCGCATATAGCCGTTCTGGTCTCGAAGCGTCCGCACACGGATTTCGCGCGGGCAGGTGAGCTTCTGTATCCGTCCGCCATGCGCCCGGAAGCAATCACCTCCGCGACGGCTTCGATTTCCCCGGCAGCCTATGTCGATCCCGCCGCACGCCTCGAACCGGGTGTCACCGTCGAGCCCATGGCTGTCATCGGCGCGGGTGCGGAGATCGGCGAGGGCAGCCATATCGGCGCCGGCGCGATCATCGGGGCGAATGTGAAGATTGGACGCGACTGCACCATTGCGGCGGGCGCGACCATCCAATGTGCGCTCGTCGGCAACAATGTCATCATTCATCCCGGCGCCCGCATCGGCCAGGACGGTTTTGGTTACGCCCCCGGCCTCAAGCCCGGCATGATCAAGATCGTGCAGATCGGCCGCGTCATCATTCAGGATCATGTCGAGATCGGCGCCAACACGACGGTCGACCGCGGCACGATGGACGATACGGTGATCGGCGAGGGGACCAAGATCGACAACCAGGTTCAGGTTGGCCACAATGTGCGCATCGGCCGACATTGCGGTATCGTCAGCAAGGTCGGTATTGCCGGCAGCACGCGCATCGGCGACGGCGTGATGATCGGCGGCGCATCCGGCATCAATGGCCACATCACCATCGGTGACGGCGTGCAGATCGCTGCCATGAGCGGCGTCGTTGCCGATATTCCGGCCGGTGAAAGATACGGCGGCATCCCAGCCCGCCCGATGCGCGATTTCCTGCGCGACATGGCGGAAATCGCCATGCGGTCCAGCACTCGAGTCCAGAAGAAGGGGGGCAACGATGAGTGAAGAAACCAAGGCGACGCTCGGCGTGGCTGATTTGCGTGAGATTCTCACGCTGCTTCCCCACCGCTACCCGTTCCTGCTCGTCGACAAGATCATCGAGATCGACGACGACAATTCGGCGATCGGTATCAAGAACGTCACGGTGAACGAGCCCCAGTTCATGGGCCATTTCCCCGATCACCCGATCATGCCCGGCGTCCTGCTGATCGAAGGCATGGCGCAGACCGCCGGCGCGATCTGCGCGCGCAAGTCGCGTTCGGGCTCGAACCTCGTCTATTTCATGACGATCGACAATGCCCGTTTCCGCAAGCCCGTCGTGCCCGGTGACCGCGTCGAGTTCCATGTCGTCAAGCAGAAGCAGCGCGGCAATATCTGGAAGTTTCATTGCGATGCAAAAGTTGATGGGCAACTTGTCGCGGAAGCTGATATCGGCGCGATGATCGTGAAAAAGGAAGACGCCTGAAAATGATTGCCGCCAGCGCGAAGATCCATCCGCTCTCCGTCGTGGAAGACGGAGCGGTCATCGGCGAGAACGTCGTCGTCGGCCCCTTCTGCTATGTGGGACCGAAAGTCGTTCTTCACGATAATGTGGAACTTCTTGCGCATGTGGTCGTCACCGGCCGCACGGTTGTCGGCCGCGGATGCCGCGTCTTTTCTAATGCGGTGATTGGCGGCGATCCGCAGAGCCTGAATCACGACGGGGCGGAAACGAGCCTCACCATCGGCGAGAAATGCACCTTCCGCGAAGGCGTGACGGTCAACACCGGTACGACCGAAGGCGGCGGCAAGACTGTTATCGGCGATAACAATCTCTTCCTGGCGAATTCCCACGTGGCGCATGATTGCATGCTCGGCAGCCATATCGTCATGTCGAACAACGTGATGCTGGCGGGCCATGTCGTGGTCGAGGATCGCGTGATCCTCGGCGGCGGCTCGGCCGTGCACCAGTTCACCCGCATCGGTCGACAGGCCTTTATCGGCGGTCTCTCGGCGGTGTCCTACGATGTCATTCCCTATGGCATGCTGAACGGCAATCCCGGCATTCTCGGCGGTCTCAATGTCGTCGGCATGAGCCGCTCCGGCATGGAAAAGACGGCGATCCACGAGGTCCGTCGCGCCTTCAAGCAGATTTTCGAAGGCGAGGGCTCGATCCGCACCAACGCTGCAGCGATCAGGGATGACTATGCCGGCAGCGTTCCGGTCATGCATATCCTCGATTTCATCGCCGCAGACAGCGATCGCGCTCTCTCTTCGCCCAACCGGGGCAAGGGCTGACCGGCATGGCGGACGGCCGGCTGGCCATCATCGCTGGCGGCGGCATGTTGCCGCGCTATGTGGCGGACGCCGCCCGTACCCGCGGCGAAAATCCCTATATCCTTGCCCTCAGCAACGAATCCGGCGAGAATTGGTCCGGCTTCGACCACGAGGTGATTTCCATCGGCAACTATGCCGGTATCGGCGCTGCATTCCGGGAAAAGGGCGTCGACCGTGCCGTGCTCTCTGGTTTCGTGCGCCGCAGGCCCGAATGGCGGGATATTCATGCGCCCTGGAAGGCGCTGCTTGCCGTTCCATCCATTGTGCGCACGCTCATGAAGGGTGGGGACGATACCGTCTTGAAGATGGTCATCCGTCTGATCGAGAGCGAGGGGGTCCGCGTCGTCGGGGCGCATGAAATCGTGCCGGATCTCCTCGGCACGGAAGGTCCGCTTGGAGCCGTCGCGCCGGATACTGCCGCAGAAGGCGATATCACCGCCGCCGCCGCCGCCGCCTTGGCGCTCGGCCGGTTGGACGTGGGGCAGGGTGCCGTTGCCGTAGGCGGCCGTGTTGTGGCTCTGGAGGGCGCCGAAGGCACAGACGGCATGCTGGAGCGCGTGGCGCAACTGCGCGCCGAGGGGCGCATTTCCCGGCGTCGCAAGGGCGTGCTGGTCAAGCTCTGCAAGCCGGGACAGGATTTGCGCGCCGATTTGCCGTCGATTGGCGTTGAAACTTTGCGCCGGGCGCAAGCCGCAGGCCTTGCCGGCATCGCCATCGAGGCCGGTCGCTCGCTGGTGCTGGAGCGCGCCGCCATGGTGGCCGAGGCGGATGCGCACGGGCTTTTCGTCACCGGCATCGTGCCATCGCGAACGGAGTGAAGCATGGCGGACAAGGCGCTCAGAATCGGCATCATCGCCGGCGAAGTCTCCGGTGATCTCTTGGGTGGCGATCTGATCGCGGCGCTGCGGGAGACCTATAGAGGCCCTATCGACCTCGTCGGGGTCGGCGGGGAAGCATTGGAGCGGCAGGGCCTGAAATCCCTGTTCGATTTCTCCGAGCTCTCCATCATGGGCATTTCGCAGGTTCTGAAGCGCCTGCCGTCACTGCTGCGCCGCATTCGCCAGACGGCGGACGCCCTGATCGCCGCGCGCCCCGATGTGCTCGTCATCATCGACAGCCCGGATTTCACCCATCGCGTCGCCAGGCGCGTGCGAAAGGCCCTGCCGGACCTGCCGGTCGTCAACTATGTCTGCCCGAGCGTCTGGGCCTGGAAAGAAGAGCGCGCACCGCGCATGCGCGGTTATGTCGATCGCGTGCTTGCCTTGCTGCCCTTCGAGCCCGCCGCAATGCAGCGCCTCGGCGGCCCCGAGACCATCTATGTCGGCCATCGCCTCATCAGCGATCCGCAGGTCCAGCACGTTCGCGAGGCAAGGCTTGCCCGGACCGATTACGACCCTTCGGAAAAAACATGCCTGCTGCTTCCCGGCTCGCGCTCCACGGAGATCACCCGGTTGCTTCCGGTGTTCGGCGATGCAGCCCGGGAGCTTTCCGCCCGCAATCCCGGCATCCGCTTCCTTGTGCCCACCGTGCCGCGCCAGGAGGCGCTGGTGCGGCGGCTGACGGCCGATTGGCCGGTAAAGCCCGTCATTACCATCTCGCAGGACGAGAAGTGGCAGGCCTTTGCGCAGGCGGATGCGGCGATTGCGGCATCCGGCACGGTCATTCTGGAACTGGCGCTCGCCCGCGTGCCCGTCATTTCCACCTACAGGTTCGACTGGCTGGCCAATCTCTTCCTGCGCAAGATCAAGATCTGGACCGCAGCGATCCCAAATCTCATTGCGGACTATACGGTCGTGCCGGAATATCTGAACGAGCAGGTTCGGCCCGGTAGCCTCGCACGCTGGTTCGAACGCCTGTCGGCGGAGACTGCGGAACGTCGCGCCATGCTGGAAGGCTATGACCTCGTCTATCATCGCATGCAGACGGTGCGGCCGCCCGGCGAGACCGGGGCGGCGGTCATCCTCGATCTTCTCGCAACGAAAAAGCCCGGTCAGTTTTGACCGGGCTTTATTATTTTTAGGGATCTCTGCGATCAGCGCTTGGAGACCGGCATGTAATCGCGCTTCGGCTCGCCGATATAGAGCTGGCGCGGGCGGCCGATGCGCTGTTCCGGGTCTTCGATCATTTCGTTCCACTGGGCAATCCAGCCGACCGTACGGGCGAGCGCGAAGAGCACGGTGAACATGGTGGTGGGGAAGCCGAGCGCCTTCAGCGTGATGCCGGAATAGAAGTCGATGTTCGGGTAGAGCTTCTTCTCGATGAAGTACTCGTCCGTCAGCGCGATGCGCTCGAGCTCCATCGCGACTTCCAGCATCGGATCGTCCTTGATGCCGAGCTCGCCGAGAACCTCATGCGTCGTCTTCTGCATGATCTTGGCGCGCGGATCGTAGTTCTTGTAGACGCGGTGGCCGAAGCCCATCAGGCGGAACGGATCATTCTTGTCCTTGGCGCGGGCGACATATTCCGGAATGCGCTCGACCGAGCCGATTTCCGAGAGCATGTTGAGGGCCGCTTCATTGGCGCCGCCATGGGCCGGGCCCCAGAGGCAGGCAATGCCGGCCGCGATGCAGGCAAACGGGTTGGCGCCCGAGGAGCCGGCGAGGCGAACGGTCGAAGTCGAGGCGTTCTGCTCGTGGTCTGCATGCAGGATGAAGATGCGGTCCATGGCGCGGGCCAGAACCGGGTTCACCACATACTCTTCACAGGGCACCGCAAAGCACATGCGCAGGAAGTTCGACGCGTAGTCGAGGTCGTTCTTCGGGTAAACGAAGGGCTGGCCGATATGGTACTTGTAGGCCATGGCGGCGATCGTCGGCATCTTGGCGATCATGCGCAGCGACGCGACCATGCGCTGGTGCGGATCGGTGATGTCGGTCGAGTCGTGGTAGAAGGCCGACAGGGCGCCCACGCAGCCGCACATGACGGCCATCGGATGGGCGTCGCGACGGAAGCCGGTGAAGAAGCGGCTCATCTGCTCGTGCACCATGGTGTGATGCGTCACGCGATGATCGAAATCGTCCTTCTGGGACTTCGTCGGCAGTTCGCCGTACAACAGCAGGTAGCAGACTTCCAGGAAGTCGCCATGCTCGGCCAGCTGGTCGATGGGATAGCCGCGATGCAGCAGGACGCCTTCGTCGCCGTCGATATAGGTGATCTTCGATTCGCAGGATGCGGTGGAGGTGAAACCGGGATCGTAGGTGAAGGCGCCGGTATTCTTGTAGAGGGTGCCGATGTCGATCACATCGGGGCCGATCGTCCCGGATCGCGTCGGCAGCTCAACTGTCTTGCCACCGATCGATACACCCGCGCTAGTTCCTGTCATGACGATCCTCCGTTGTTTCGAATGGTGGCACGCATTTGTGCCGCACCCATGAACATGCTCGTTTTGCTAGCCCATTTACGGTGCCCTGCCAAGCAATACGAAAGGCAAATTGTGCACTGCGAAAATAAGCGTTCCGGCAACGCAATATCTACCCTTTCGACGAAGTTGCAAGCAACCTGTGCGCGTGCCCGCGCAATTGCGGAGGGCGCATCCTATCTTGCTGGCTTAGTATTTTTCCCGCCTACTGTTGATTGAAGTTTTTTGTCGTCGATTGCATTATGGTGGCAGAAAAAGGGGCCGGGATCATGGCCGGGGTGAAGGAGGCGGAGAAACGGGAGGCACTGCGCGAGGCCGACGCCTGGCGAACGTTTTCCGACGTCCCATCGCCACCGATAGCACTCGATGACGTGCAGCACGGGGGCGCGTTGCCTGCCGCTCTGAGACGGATCGAAAGCCGGCTTCGGCACGCCGTTCTTCCACCAAAAAACATGCACGCCGCCTTTGCCGAGGAACGGGCACACGGTCATTTCTTTCTGTTCGTACCGGTCTTTCTCGGCGCGGGAGCCGCTCTCTGGTTTGCTGCTCTTTCCGATCCCTCCGTTCTCGCTCTTTTTGTTCTCGCCTGTGCCACCTTCTGGCCCGCCTGGCGCCTGCGCCACCGGGAGGATTGGCGGGCGCTTTCCGCCGGGGCTGCGTTTCTTGTGCCTGTCGGCATGCTGCTTGCAGCCTTCGAAAGCGCCCGGCTCGATACCGTCCTGCTCGACGCACCGGTGACCACGCAGATTACCGGCCGCGTGCTGTCGCGCGAAAGCGACGAGCGGGGCGCTGTCCGCTACCGCATCGCGCTGACGGCGACACAGGATCCCATCCTAAAGCGTGCACCCAGTGTGGTGACGGTTCTCGCGCGCAACCGGCACGAATCGATCCCGATCGGCGGTGGCATTGCAGGCCGTGCACGGCTCAATCCACCATCCGGCCCCGCTTTGGCCGGGCTCAACGATTTCGCTTTCGATGCCTATTTCGCCGGCAATGGCGCGGTTGGTTATTTCTATAAGGCACCGCAACAGGTTGCGGCGAAACCGGCGGGTCTTGAGGAGCGGATCCGGCAGGAGATCGCGACATGGCGCAACAATCTGACCGAGCATATCCGCGGCCGGATCGGCGGCGATGCAGGCGCCATCGCCGCCGCCCTGGTGACGGCCGAACAGCGTGCGATCAGCCCGGAAACGGTGGAGGCGTTGCGGCAGGCGGGGCTCGCCCATGTGCTGGCGATATCCGGGCTCAACATGGTGCTGGCGGCCGGCACGTTTCTCGTCGGCGCACGCATGCTGATGGCGCTGATCCCCGGTTTTGCCGAGCGATATCCGGCAAAGAAAATCGCCGCCGCCGGGGCGCTCGTCATGGTGACGCTCTATATTCTCGTCTCGGGCGGGGCGCTTTCGGCGGTTCGGTCGTGGATCATGATCTGCGTCATGCTCGTCGCCGTGCTGTTCGGCCGGTCGGCGATCAGCCTGCGCAATGTCGCGCTCTCGGCCATCCTCATCCTGGTGATTACGCCGTCGGCGGTCACCAATCCCGGTTTTCAGATGTCCTATGCCGCAACGCTGGGGCTTGTCGCCGGCTATGCGGCATGGCGCGAGCGGCCGGTGAAACGGGAGAGCCGGGGCGGGGTGTTGCCGGCCGCCGGCGGTTCGGCCGGCCGCTTCCTCGGCGGATTGGTGCTCTCCTCGCTGATCGGCGGTTTTTCGACGCTGATCTATTCGATCGGCCACTTTAACCGGATTCCGGCCTATGGGCTGGCGGGCAACCTCCTCACCATGCCCGCCATCAGCGCCATCGTCATGCCCTTCGGCCTCGTCGCCGTGCTGCTGATGCCTTTCGGGCTCGATGCCATTCCCTTCGCGATCATGGGCAAGGGGATCGAGTGGATGATCGCCCTGTCCAACTGGGTGGCGAGCTGGAAGGGCGAGATCGTCACCGGCCGCATCCCGTTCGCCGCCTTTCTGCTGATCGGGTTCGGCGGCGGGCTCGTCTGTATCCTCAGAACGCGCCTTCGCCATGCGGGAACATTGCTCGTGCTGATCGGCATCGCCGTCGCATTCCGGCCCGGTGATCACAGAAGGCCCGAGGTTCTGGTCTCGGAAGACGGCCGCCTCGTCGCCATCCTGCGCGAGAGTGGGGTTGCGACGAACCGTGCCCGCCCGCCGGATTTCGTCTATGCGCAATGGCGCCGGGCCCTGCGGCTGGACGAGGTCGTCAAGCCGACGATGCGAAAGACCGCCGGGCTGACGGTCGAAGTACAGGATGCTGCTGACGAAACCACGAAAAAACGAAAATCGCCACGCCACAAGGCAAATCGCGAAAAGGCGAAAGCGGCCATGCTGTCCGCGCTCGACGCGGCGGCAAAGCAGGCGGGTTTCGTCTGCGAGACCAAGGCTTTCTGCGTGGCCGTTTCACCAAACGAATGGCGTATCGCCACGCTGGAAGACGTCGCGTTCCTCGGCACGGCCTGCGATCTCGCAGACCTCGTCATCACGCAGGTGCCGCTTCGCACCGCTGCGTGCCGCTCCGGTGCAAAGCTCATCACCGCCCGACACCTGCGGCGAACCGGAGCCCTGGAGATCATTGCCGCCGAGGAGGAAAATGCTCCCTTCATGCTCGAAGCCAGCATCACGCCTGCCGTTGAAACGCTGGATCGCCCGTGGTCGCGCCACCGCACCTATGACTGGCGAACCGGAACTTACACCAGCGGCAACGCCGAGGGAGACCGTCGCCAAAGCGGCGCTCACGGCGGCTTCATTGACGTCGAGGCGATCAGCCCGAGCGATTTTTGAGCTCAACACCTCGTTGGCCGGTCCGGCAAATCCAGTCCTAGAACCGCACAGGCTCGGCGCCTTGATGAAGGCGCACAATCCAGAAAGCAGGTATGCACTCTCAGAGGCGCGCTATAGCACGAGCGCCTCCGGCAGGGTTCGCTTAGTTGTAACGCCGGATAAGCCCGACCAGCTTGCCCTGGATCTTCACGCGATCCGGTCCGAAGATGCGGGTTTCATAGGCGGGGTTGGCGGCTTCGAGCGCGATGGATGCACCCTTGCGGCGGAAGCGCTTCAGCGTGGCTTCCTCGTCGTCGACGAGCGCCACGATGATTTCCCCGGGATTGGCGCTGCTGGTATCGCGAATGATGACCGTGTCGCCATCGAAGATGCCGGCTTCGATCATCGAATCGCCCTTGACCTCCAGCGCGTAGTGAGCTCCGCTACCGATCATTTCGGCCGGGACGGTGATGTCATGCGTGTTGTTCTGAATGGCGGAGATCGGCACGCCCGCGGCGATACGGCCCATGACGGGCACGGAGACCGAAGACGACATGACGTCTGATTGCGGTGTTGCGACCCGGTGCGGGGGCGTCGGTGCCGCCGGCTGTTTGCCGCGGCTGCCTTCGACAACGGTGGGTGAAAAGCCGCGACGGGGCTGCTGGCTTGCCGAATAGGCTTCGGGAAGCTTGATGACCTCGAGCGCCCGCGCCCGGTTGGGCAAGCGGCGAATGAAGCCGCGCTCCTCGAGCGCCGTGATGAGACGATGGATACCGGATTTGGAGGCGAGATCCAGCGCGTCCTTCATCTCGTCGAACGACGGCGGGATGCCGGATTCCTTCATACGCTCGTGAATGAACAGGAGCAGTTCCTGTTGTTTGCGCGTCAGCATGGCCTCTCCACCGAGAATCGTGAAACAAATCCAGAACAGACACTATCTGTTCCATATGTGTTCCGCAAGGGGCCGCTGAAACAATATGGCGATGAAACCGTGCTCCCGTACTGGCCAAAAGGAACGGCACGGATACCGGTCAAGGGATGCGGGAGGCTTGCCTTGCGCCGTACTAGGGTCCTGTGGGATATCAAATGTAAGAAAAAAAGATAATTATAGAATAAGCTCGGATTCACGCGCGTTCTTTATTTCGAGGCGTCATTGAGAACGACGCGCTCAAGGACTGAAGGAGCACCTCAACGCGAAACTACGTCGCGTTGGGGGAAGGGATTTCCTCTCTGTCTTCTCTGTGAACCGAACCATCTGCGATGGGCAGCTCCTCTATGCAACACGGGCTGACGACACCCGTGTTCCCGACTCCGCAAGCAAAGATGTCGTCTTGTTCACTGGCCTTTCTCTTGTCGAGTGGCCTGATGCGCGCTGTTGAATGCGTTCGCATGAAACCGCGGTTCTACCGAAATCACGCTGAATTCCGATCAATCACAGCAGTTCAGGAGTGTTACCGATGACCGTCACAACCACCTTCGCCACGACCACCACGACCGCCCAGTTCGGGGTAAATACGTTCACGCCGGGTACCCAAATCCTGCCGGACGTGCTGGGACTCGACAATGGCGGCTTCGTCGCCGCTTACAATACCGCAAACGGCAACTTCATTCTCTTGGATTTCTACGATGCCGACTCAAATCAGGTCGGCAGTTTCCGCGTCCCCTATGACGACGCCAACACTGAGCCTCCCGGAAAGCCTTCGCTGACCAAGCTTGCCAATGGCAACGTCTTGGTCGTGTGGGATGACAACAACCCGGCCGAAAGCGAACTGATCGGCCGCATCTTCGACCAGGACGGCAATGCTGTCGGCGGCGAACTGACCCTGAGCGGTCCGTCGATCGCTTTCGAGGACCCGATCACCAGCGCGCTCAGCGGGGGCGGCTTCGTCATCAGCTTTACGTTCGGAGGCAATATCTTCTTCGGCCGCTACAGCGACACCGGCGTCCAGTTGGGCAGCTTCACCCAAGTCAATGCGGCGACCGTCGGCATCCAGAACGACGCGTCCGTCGTCGGGTTGGCCGATGGCGGCTTCGTCGTCACCTATACGGACACCGACCCGGCCAACCAGCCGCTCAGGGCCACGATCTACAATGCCGACGGCAGCCTGCGCACCGCAGACTTCGTGATCGATGGCTTCGGTGACAACACGCAATCAGCATTGGCGGCGCTGCCGAACGGCAATTGGGCCGTGGTTTACACGGACTCCGGCTGGGCAGAAGGCGGCACGCTGGGCAATGGCATCACGCTCGAAATTTTCGACGCCAACGGGGTCGCCCAGACCGGTTTCATCAAGGTCAACACCTCAAGCACCGTAGACGAGGTCGATCCCGACATTGCCGTCCTGTCGAACGGCTTCATCGTCGTCAGTTGGACGCGCCCCTTTAACGGCACTGTCGATGACATCTTCGCCCGCATCTTCGATCAGAACGGCAATGCCTTGTCGGCCAACTTGGCGAGCGAATTCGCAATCGCGGCGGAAGGTCTCGACCGCGACATTCTGTCTGCCCTCGGCATCCTGCAAAATGGCAAATTCGTCACCGTATGGCAGGATAGCGGCGATACCGACGGCGACGCCGGCCGCATCACCGGCGAAGTGAACGAACTGATCCGCACCAGCGTCAGCGACGGTGCAAGCGATACGATCCAGGTCGATTCGCTGCACGACATCGCGTCGGGCAATGCCGGCAACGATACGTTCCAAGGGGGCGGTCTCGACGCCTTTGCCAACGACACGATCGACGGCGGTGCGGATTCCGACCGCATCCTGGCCACCGGCGACATCAGCCTCGTGGACACGACGATCATCTCTGTCGAGGAAATCGAGTTCGAGGCCGTGGCACCGGAAAAGCTCGTCATCGTCCGCGCCGACCAGATCGGAGCCGGCCTTGCAGCCGATCTCGTTCTCGACTTTGCGGCTGTCGGTACGGCTGACCGTTTCCGCGTCGAAATGCGCGATGCCACCTCGGTCGACCTGTCACAACTCCAAGTGCAGGATTTCAATCCCAATGTCGGTGAGGGCGACCGGCTGATCATCCTCGGCGACAACGACGACGAAACGATGCGCGGAACGTCGGTGCGTGACGAATTGTTTGGCACGGGAGGCAACGACGTACTGGACGGCGGCGCGGGTGGCGACTATCTGTCCGGCGGAACCGGTTCCGACCGGGTCACCTATGCCCATGCGGCGGCCGGCGTGGTCGCAAGCCTTTCCAGCCCGGGAGGCAATACCGGTGAAGCGGCTGGCGACACCTACAACTCTATCGAGAATCTCACCGGTTCTGCGTTCAACGACACCCTGACCGGCACGAACGGCACCAACAGCATTCTCGGTGGGAACGGTGACGACAGGATCTCCGGCCTCGGCGGAAACGACAACATCTTCGGCAACGATGGCAACGACGTCCTGCTCGGTGGCGCGGGCGCGGACAAGTTTTCCGGCGGCGCCGGAAGCGATCGGGTGACCTATGAGGATGCTGCCGCGGCCGTGATCGCCAATCTTTCCAGTTCGGGAGGCAACACCGGGGAGGCAGCTGGCGACACCTATAATTCGGTCGAAAACCTAACCGGCTCGGCCTTCAACGACACGCTGACGGGCAATAACGGCACCAACAGCATTCTCGGCGGCAATGGCGCGGACACGATCTCCGGCCTCGGCGGGAGCGACAATTTGTTCGGGCAGGATGGCAACGACACCTTGATCGGTGGGGCCGGCGCCGACGCGTTGTCAGGCGGCAATGGAACGGACAGGGCCTCCTATCAGACGGCCGCGGCCGGTGTGGTTGCAAGCTTGACAACGCCGGCCAGCAATACCGGCGACGCGGCGGGCGACACCTATTCATCGATCGAAAATCTGACCGGTTCGGCCTTCAATGACACGTTGACGGGCAACAGCAATGTCAACGTCCTGATCGGCGGCAATGGCAACGATACGCTGAACGGTCGGGCCGGCAATGACACGCTGACCGGGGGCAGCGGGAACGACACGTTCCTGTTCAATACGGCGCTCGGGGCCGCCAACGTCGATTCCATCACGGACTTCAACTTCGCCAACGACACGATCCAACTGGATAATGCCATCTTCAACGCAATTGTCGGTGTGGGCGTCCTCAGTGCCGCGCAGTTCGTCGCCAATACGAGCGGCACGGCAGGCGATTCCAACGATCGCATCATTTACGAAACCGATACCGGGAAGCTGTTCTACGACAGCAACGGCAATGCGGCGGGTGGATCGGTGCTGTTTGCGACGCTTTCTGCAGGGCTCGGCATCACCAATGCCGATTTCTTCATCGTCTAGAGCAGTTCCGGTTCGCAGGAAATGCTTTAGGTTCTTGTATTACCGCATTTCCAGGCAAAGCGACTTCGCTTCGGCTGGAAATGCTCCAGCGGCGTTGCCGCGAGATAGGATCGGCTTGAATGTTCAAGGCGTCGGATCTTCCGGCGCCTTGCTTCCGGCGGCCTACGGTTCGCGCACCAGCAGCACGTCGCAGGCCGTGCCGGCTTCGACGGCGGGCGCGTTCGGAGGGCGGATGAGCAGGCCTTCGGAGTCGGCGAAAATCCGCATCATGGACGAATCCTGTTTGTCGAAGGGGGTAACGCGCAGGTCACCATCGGGTCCGCGGGTGATGCGGGCGCGCACATAGTCCTGGCGATGGTCGTTTTCCTTGATCGGTACGGCGGTGAACGCCTTGTGAATGCGGTCTTTCGCCGGCAGGTGGGCGAGGCAACGCACCAGGGGCTCGAGGAAGAGCAGGGCGCAGACGAGGCTGGAGACGGGATTGCCGGGAAGGCCGACGATCCTGACATCGCCGAGGCGCCCGACCATCAGCGGTTTTCCGGGGCGCATGGCGATGCGCCAGAAGTCGAGTTCCATGCCGGCTTCGCCGAGCACGGGCTGGACCAGATCGAAATCGCCGACCGAGGCGCCGCCGAGCGTGACGAGCACGTCGATATCCAGCGCGAGGGCCTTCTGCACGGCTTCGAGGATCGCCGGCTTGTCATCGCCGACAATGCCGAGGTCAATGATCTCGGCGCCGGAGGCGCGCGCGATCGCGGAGACGCCGTAGGTGTTGGAGGCGATGATCTGACTTGCGCCGGGCGGCGTGCCGGGCGTGACAAGCTCATCGCCGGTGGCGAGCACGGCGATGCGGGGACGGGCATAGACCGTAAGCTCCGCATGGTTCATTGCGGCCGCGACGGTGAGGCGTCCGGCATCGAGCACATCGCCGGTCCGAAGCAGCACGTCGCCTTCGGCAAAATCCTGGCCGCGCGGGCGGATGTGGCGGCCCTTAGGCGTCAGGAACGTCGTGCGGATGCGATCTCCATCCAGCTTTTCGGCGTCTTCCTGCAACAGCACCGTATCGGCAAAAGCGGGCAGCGGTGCGCCAGTGAAGATGCGCACGGCCTCTCCGGGACCGGCCGTTCCCTCGAAGGCATGGCCGGCGGCCGAAGTGCCGACGACCTTGAGGATCGACCCCAGTGCGGCGATATCGGCATGGCGCACCGCGTAGCCGTCCATGGCGGAATTGTCGAAGGGCGGCTGGGTGAGGCGGGCGGCGACGTCCTCGGCCAGCACGCGGCCGTCCGCTTCATGAAGCGGGACCCTTTCCGTCCGTTGCGTGGGCTTGGCCGCGGAAAGCAGGCGGTCGAGGGCGTCGGCAACGGGGAGGAGGGACATCAGGGCTCTCTGCGTTTGTAGTCACCGGAGCGGCCGCCGGATTTTTCGGCAAGGCGCACGCCGCCGATCTCCATTTCGCGATCGGCAGCCTTGGCCATGTCGTAGATCGTGAGGCAGGCGACGCTGACGGCGGTCAGTGCCTCCATCTCGACGCCGGTGCGGCCGATGAGCTTCGCCATGGCCTCGATGCGCAGGCCGGGCAGGGCGTGATCCGCGCGGATATCGACCGTCACCTTGGTCAGCATCAGCGGATGGCAGAGCGGGATGAGACTGGACGTCTGCTTGGCGGCCATGATGCCGGCCAGCCGTGCCGTGCCGATCACGTCGCCCTTCTTGGCGTCGCCCTTGAGGATCAGGTCGAGCGTTTCCGGCGCCATGCGGATGAAACCCTCGGCGACAGCGATGCGCACGGTCTCGGCCTTGTCGCCGACATCCACCATGTGCGCTTCGCCGGAGGCGCCGATATGGGTGAGCGTGCGGGCGTCCCCAGTCACTTTTCGACCACCATCATTCCGCCGCCAGCATGCCGGCGGAGCCGGTCAGCAGTTCGCGGGTCGCCGCGGCCACGTCGTCCTTGCGCATCAGGCTTTCGCCGACGAGGAAGGTGGAGATGCCGACCTTCCCGAGGCGTGCGCAATCGGCATGGGTGAAGACGCCGCTTTCGCCGACGAGCAGGCGGTCGTCCGGCACCATGCCGGCAAGCTTTTCGGAGACGGCGAGATCGACCTCGAAGGTGCGCAGGTTGCGGTTGTTGATGCCGACGAGCTTGGACTTGAGTTTTAGCGCCCGCTCCATCTCCTCTTCGTCATGTACCTCGATCAGCACGTCCATGCCGAGCGAGAAGGCGGCGTCTTCCAGCATCTTCGCCGTGTCGTCGCTGAGCGAGGCCATGATGAGCAGGACGCAATCGGCACCCCAGGCGCGGGCTTCCAGCATCTGGTAGCTGTCGAACATGAAATCCTTGCGCAGCGCCGGCAGCGCGCAGGCGTCGCGGGCGGCGGTGAGGAATTCGGGTGCACCCTGAAAGCTCGGCGTGTCCGTCAGCACGGACAGGCAGGCCGCACCGCCGGCCTCATAGGCCTTGGCGAGTGCCGGCGGATCGAAATCCGGACGGATGAGGCCCTTGGAGGGGCTGGCCTTCTTGATTTCGGCGATCAGGCCGAACCGGCCTTCGGCCTTCTTGTCCTTGAGGCTGGCGAAGAAGCCGCGTGGCGGCTCCTGGTCGCGGATACGGGCACGCAGCTCGGCGGGCGCAACCCGCATCTTGGCGGTGGCAATTTCTTCGAGCTTGTAGGCTTCGATCTTCTTCAGAATATCGGTCATGGCCAATCCTACTCCGTAGCGCCTTCATTGGAAACGGCCACGAGGCGCTCCAGCGCGGTGCGGGCACGGCCGCTTTCGAGCGATTCGGTCGCAAGCCGCATGCCGTCCTTCAGCGTCTCCGCCTTGCCAGCAACGACGAGGGAGGCGGCGGCATTGGCCAGCGAGATGTCACGGTAGGGCATGTGCGCGCCGCCGAGCACCGAGAGAAGTGCTGCGGCATTGTGCGCGCCGTCGCCACCGCGCAGATCGTCGAGCGCCACCTGCGGCAGGCCGAAATCGGCCGGCGCCAGCTCGAAGGTGCGGATCTTGCCGTCCTCGAGCGCGGCGACCTTCGTGGTGCCCGTGGTGGTGATCTCGTCGAGGCCTTCGCCGTGCACGACCCAGATGCTCTCCGAGCCGAGATCGCGCATCACCTCGGCGATCGGCACCAGCCAGTGCGGCGAGAAGACGCCGAGCAGCTGGCGCTTGACGCCGCCGGGATTGGAGAGCGGGCCGAGCAGGTTGAAGATCGTACGCGTGCCGAGTTCGACGCGCGACGGCCCGACATGCTTCATGGCCGAATGATGCAGCTGGGCGAACATGAAGCCGAGGCCTGCATCGTGCACGCAGCGGGCAATTTCGGCCGGGCCGATATCGAGCTTCACGCCGAGGCAGGAGAGGGCATCCGCCGTGCCGGATTTCGAGCTCAGCGCGCGGTTGCCGTGCTTGGCAACCGGGACACCGGCACCCGCGACGATGATCGCCGCAAGCGTCGAGATGTTGTAGGTGCCGGCACCGTCACCACCCGTGCCGACGATATCCATCGCATCGGCGGGAACGCTGACCGGCAGCATGCGGGCGCGCATGGAACCAACGGCGCCGTAGATCTCGTCCACGGTCTCGCCGCGCACGCGCAACGCCATCAGGAAACCGCCAATCTGCGAGGGGGTGGCGGCACCCGACATGATGATCTCGAAGGCGCCGCGGGCTTCCTCGCGGTCCAGCGCATTGCCGGCAGCGACCTTGGCGATAAAGGGTTTCAGGTCGGACATGCGGCTCCCGTCTCCGTAGAATCTGTCAGGTTCATTCCGAACCAGACAGACCCTCGATTTCTTTGTTGTCGTTTGTCTTGTCGGAAAACCGGTTCCAACTTTTCCCGGACAAACTCTAACGCGTCATGTTCTGCTCGGCGAGCGTGCGGTTGATCGAGACGCCGTAGGACGTCTGGAGCGCGCTCACCATCTGGTCGAGGATGTCGTCGCCGCTGGCGCGGGCGACCGCTTCGATCTGCTGTTCGTCATTGGACAGCGCGTCGGTCGTCGCGTCCGCATTGACTTCCGTCACCTTCAGCAGGATCTGGCCTTCGCCATCCGTCCCGGGCGTGTTGGCGACCGTGCCGACGGGGCCGGAAAACGCCGATGCGATCGTCGCGGGGCTCAGAACCGCATCCTGCGCGCCGCGGTGCAGGCCCGTCTTGTTTTCGACGGTCAGGCCCAGCTCGCTGGCGATGGCGGCAAGATCACCGCCCTTGCGCACGCGCTCGGCGAGTTCGCCGGCCTTCTTGGCCAGCGCCTGGCGCTGCTGTTCGGCCGTCCAGTCGGCAGCGACGCGGTCGCGCACTTCATCGAGCGTGCGGTCGCGATCCGGGATCACGTCGAGCACTTCGAACCAGGCATAACCTTCGCGGCCGACATTGATCGGCTGGGTTTCGGTACCGACATCGGTCTTGAAGACCTCGCCGAGCAGGGCGGCCTTTTCCGGAGGGGCCGCGATCTCGTCGCCCTTCTGGTCGTTGCCCTGCGCGTCGGCGGCCTCGACCGTGACGGCCTTGAGGTTGTTCTTCGCGGCGGCCTCGGCCAGCGTCAGGCCTTCGGCGCGGCTATCCTCGATGCGATCGTGAACGGCGAGAATGCCATCGGCGGCTTCGGAAAGCGCCAGCTCGTTGCGCAGCTCTTCCTTGACCTCGTCATAGGTCTTGGTCGTCTCCGGGCGGATATTGGTCACGCGCAGGATGATCGGGCCGAAGGTGCCGTCGATGACGGGCGTCGTGCCGCCATTGGCTGCAACGGCGAAGGCCGGCTCGGCCAGTTTCTGGTCGGGAACGTTCGCCTGCGTGAAATCACCCAAAAGCACGTCGGCGGCAGTCTTGCCTTCCTCGGTCACCAGCGCGTCGAAGGTCGTGCCGGCGGCGAGCTTCGCTGCGGCGGCATCGGCGCTAGCGCGGTCCTTGAAGGTAAGCTGCTCGATGGTGCGCGTGGCCGGCGTGCGGTACTTGTCCTTGATGCGCTCGTATTCGGCCTTCACCATATCCTCGGTGATGGCGGCCGTGTCGACGAGGTCCTTCGGCTCCAGCGCGACATAAACGAACTTGCGGTATTCCGGCGCGCGGTACTTCGCCTTGTTCTGCTCGAACCAGGGAGTGAGCACGTCGTCGCCCGGCGTCTTGATCGGGTCGATATTGGCGTTGCTCAGGAGCAGGAAGTCGATGGTGCGGGATTCGTTGCGATACTGACGCAGCGCAGAGGTGAGCGCTTCCGGTGCCTTGTAGCCGTCGGACACCGCTTCGACGATCTGCGTGCGCACGGCGACCTGGCTGCGGTTGTTGATATAGTCGTTCTCGCGCAGGCCGGCATTGCGCAGCACGGCGGAAAAGGCGGTGCGGTCGAACTGACCGTTGACGCCCTTGAAGGCCGGATCGTCGGCGATCAACTGGGCAAGGCGGCCCTCGGAGAGGCCGAGGTTCATGTCGCGTGACAGCTGGTCGAGCGCCGCGCCGGCGACGAGTTCGGCAAAGACCTGGTTTTCGACGCCGAAGGCGCGGGCCTGCTCGGCATTGAGGCGCGTGCCGAAGCGCTGCGACAGCGTTGCGACCTGGCGCTCATAGGCAAGGCGGAAATCCGTCGGCGAAACGCTGACATCACCGACCGTGACGACGGAATTCGATGCGCCCGTCACCAGCGAGCTCGAAACACCCCAAATCGCAAAGGAACCGACCAATACGATCATCAGGGCTTTTGCCACCCAGGTCTGGGCAGCGCTTCTCAGGGCTTCGAGCATCGTCTACATTTCCTCAATATCGGCGGCCATGCGGCCGGAGTTCGTCTCTTATCGGAAAGTTTGCACGAATTGAAGTGCGCAGAGCGCCTTGATGCCACGGGAAAATCACGCCCGGCGCAGATCGGATACCGCTTGCCGATTTTGTTCGCCGGCGAAACAAATATTTCTGAAATTATTGACGTATTCCCGTCACAATAGCCTATCGGTATGGCGTGGATCGTGATCCGATGCGGGGTGAGGCGGGTTTTGAGTCCCTTCCGAGGGCCAGGAGGAATATTACGGTGGAATCGACTGTTGTCATGATCAACCTGTTCGGCGCGGTCGCGCTGCTCCTGTTTGGCCTCGCACAGGTGAAGGATGGCATGACGCGGGCTTTCGGGGTGAAGCTGCGCTCCGGGCTGGCGCTCGGCACGCGCGGGCCGTTCCGCTCGTTTTTCGCCGGCTTCGTCGCCACCGTTGCCCTGCAAAGCTCCACTGCCACGGCGCTGATGGTCTCCTCCTTCGTCGAGCGCAATCTGGTGCGCGCGCGCATGGCGCAGATCGTGCTGCTCGGCGCCAATGTCGGGACGGCGGTCACGGCGTGGCTTGTCGCGACGGGCATCGAATCGGTCTCGCCGCTGATCATTCTCGTCGGCGTCGTGCTCTATAAGTCGAGCAGCTCCACCGCGCGGCAGGGGCTTGGCTCCGCGTTAGTGGGCATCGGCCTCATGCTGCTCTCGCTGCACCTGCTCAGCCTGGCGACGGAGCCGATGCGCCAGTCGCCGGCGCTCGCCGCCTTTCTGAAGCTGCTTGACGGTGCCTGGCCGGTCGCGCTCGCCTTCTCGACGGTGCTCGCCATCATTTCATCCTCCAGCCTTGCTGTCGTCGTACTGATCCTGTCGCTGACGGCCATGGGCATCCTGTCGCCAGCGCTGACAGTTATCCTCGTGCTCGGCGCCAATCTCGGCGGCGCGGTTCCGCCTGTTGTCGCGACGCTGAAATCGACCGCCTCGGCCCGCAGGGTCACGCTTGGCAACCTTTTGGTGCGGGGCGTCGGGTGCATCGTCGTGCTGCCCTTTGCCGGGCAGGTGGCAGCAATCCTTGCGACGTTGCCCATTCCCGCCTCGAAGCTGCCCGTCGATGTGCACCTCGCCTTCAATGTGGTGGTCGCGCTGGTGCTCTTCCCACTCTCCGGCCAGCTGTCCCGCCTCATGGAAAAACTCATTCCCGAGGAAAAGCAGCCGGAAACCGGGCCGAAATATCTCGACGATACCGCGCTTTCGAGCCCGGTCGTGGCGCTCTCCGGCGCGACGCGCGAAGTGTTGCGCGTCGGTGATCTCATCGAATCCATGCTGATCCGCACGATGCGGGCCTTCAACGACAACAATCTCGCGCCGATGAAGGATATCGGCGAGCTTGAGCGTCAGGTCGATGCGTTGCAGCAGGAGGTGAAGATCTATCTTTCCCGCCTCGGTCGCCAGGGCGTGACCGGCGAATGCGCGGCGCGCTCCATCGTCATTATCGATTATGCCATCAATCTCGAGCATGTCGGCGACATCATCGAGAAGGGCCTGCAGGAGCAGGTGCGCAAGAAGATCGCCAATGGCCTGAAATTCTCCGAGGACGGCTATAAGGAGCTTGCCAACCTCTTCAACCTGACGATCGAGAACCTGCGCATCGCGCAGACTATTTTTGTCACGCGCGATGCCGGCCTTGCCCGCCAGCTGATGGAGGTGAAGGTCGATGTGCGGCGCATGGAGAAACAATCCTCCGAGCGGCACCTAGAACGTCTGCGCGACGGCCGTCTCGATAGCCTCCAGACGAGCTCGCTGCATCTCGACATGTTGCGGGACCTGAAGCGCGTCAACGCGCACCTCGTCTCCGTCGCCTATCCCATCCTTGACGAAAACGGCCTTCTTACCGAAAGCCGTCTGCGCAGCGCCAAGTGAGAAATCCCTTTGTCTTCCTTGCCGCGTTTTTGCTAAGGAACGCCGTCAAATTCGGATGAACGAGGGATTCCATGACTGCTGACCGGATGAAACGCACCTGCCTGGCCGTGATCCTGGCCGCCGGCGAGAGCACCCGCATGAAGTCCGCTCAGTCCAAGGTGCTGCATTCCGTCGCCAACCGGCCGATGATCGCCCATGTGGTCGATGCGCTGGCGAAGGCCGGCATTTCGGATATCGCGCTGGTGCTCGGCCGCGATGCGGAGAAGGTCGAAGCCGCGGCGAAGAACGCTGCAGTCCGGAGTTCCGTCCATATCCAGACCGAACGGCTCGGCACCGCCCATGCCGTGCTGGCTGCCCGCGAGGCCATCGCCAAGGGCTATGACGACGTGCTCGTCGTCTTCGGCGATACGCCGCTCATCACCGAAACGCCGCTGATCGCTGCCCGCGATGGGCTCGCCGACGGTGCCGATGTCGTGGTCATCGGTTTCCGCACCGCAGATCCGACGGGCTATGGCCGCCTGCTGGTCGAGAACGGCGAGCTTTTGGCCATTCGCGAGCACAAGGATGCCAGCGAGGCCGAGCGCGCCATCACCTATTGCAACGGCGGCCTGATGGCCATCGACGGCCGCAAGGCGCTCGGGCTGATCGACCGTATCGGCAACAACAATGCCAAGGGCGAATATTACCTGACCGATATCGTCGAGGTCGTCAGGGCCGACGGCGGCCGCGCCATTGCCGTCGAAGCGCCTGAGGAGGAGCTGACCGGCTGCAACACCCGCGCCGAGCTCGCCGTCATCGAACGTCTCTGGCAGCAGCGCCGCCGGCATCAGATGATGATCGAGGGCGTCTCGATGATCGCACCGGAGACCGTCTTTCTGTCCTTCGATACGGCAATCGCCCGCGACGTGACCATCGAGCCGAATGTCGTTTTCGGTCCCGGCGTCACGATCGAGAGCGGCGCCGTCATCCATGCCTTCTCGCATATCGAGGGCGCACAGGTCGGGGCCGACGCCGAAATCGGACCTTATGCGCGCCTGCGTCCCGGCGCAAAGCTCGGCGAGGGCTCCAAGGTCGGCAATTTCACCGAAGTGAAGAAGGCGGAGATCGGTGCCGGCGCGAAGGTCAACCACCTCAGCTATATCGGCGATGCCTTCATCGGTGCGCATACCAATGTCGGCGCGGGTACCATCACCTGCAATTACGATGGTATCAACAAGCACATCACCCGCATCGGCGCGGATGCCTTCATCGGTTCCAACACGGCGCTCGTCGCGCCCGTGACCGTGGGCAACGGCGCCTATGTCGCCTCCGGCAGCGTCATCACCGCCGATGTGCCGGATGATGCCGTCGCCTTCGGCCGCGCGCGCCAGGAAAACAAGGAAGGCCGCGCCGTCCTCATCCGCGAGCGCAATCAGGCGATCAAGGACGCGAAGAAAAAAGCCGGCAAATAAGTCACCCTGTGGGCGCGCCCACATTAACGCTTGCAATCGAAAGTGAGCGTGGCCGCGTTGCGCTGCCGAAAAAAAACTTTACCAAAGAGCGCAATCAAAGCGTTGCGAAAAGCGGAGCATCCTATGTGCGGAATTGTTGGCATCGTCGGAGTTGAGCCTGTTGCCGGGCGGCTGGTCGATGCGCTGAAGCGTCTCGAATACCGGGGCTATGACTCCGCCGGTGTGGCGACCGTCGTTGATGGCAAGCTCGAGCGTCGGAGAGCCGAAGGAAAACTCATCAACCTGGAGAGGCGTCTGGTCGATGCTCCACTTGCCGGCACGATCGGCATTGCCCACACCCGCTGGGCGACTCATGGTGCACCGACCGAGGGCAATGCGCATCCGCACTTCGTCGATGGCGTCGCTGTCGTTCATAACGGCATTATTGAGAACTTTTCCGAGCTCAAGGACGAGTTGGCTGCATCGGGCGCCACCTTCACGACGCAGACCGATACGGAAGTCCTTGCGCAACTGATCGCGAAACTGCGCCGGGACGGTCTCGGCCGCCGCGAAGCCATGCATGCCATGCTGCGCCGTGTTACCGGCGCCTATGCGCTCGCCGTGATCTTCGAGGATGATCCGTCGACCATCATGGCTGCGCGCAACGGTCCACCGCTCGCCATTGGCCATGGCAAGGGCGAAATGTTTCTGGGATCGGACGCCATCGCGCTGGCGCCCTTCACCAATGAAATTACGTATCTCGTCGACGGTGACTGGGCGATCCTCGGCCGCGATGGCGCACATGTCTTCGATATCGATGGCGTCAGGATCGAGCGTCCCAAGCAGATTTCGTCTGCTACCGCCTATCTCGTTGATAAGGGCAACCACCGCCACTTCATGGAAAAGGAAATCCATGAGCAGCCGGAGGCGATTTCCCATGCACTGAGCCACTATGTCGATTTCCTCTCGCATACCGTGCGTCCGACGGCCGTCGACATCGACTTTGCCAAGACGCCGAGCCTTGCGATTTCCGCCTGCGGCACGGCCTATCTTGCGGGTCTGGTCGGCAAATACTGGTTCGAGCGTTATGCCCGCCTGCCGGTCGAGATCGATGTCGCCTCGGAGTTCCGCTATCGCGAGATACCGCTCAACCCGGCATCGGCAGCGCTGTTCATCTCGCAGTCCGGCGAGACGGCCGATACGCTGGCGTCGCTACGCTACTGCAAGGAGCACGGCCTGAAGATCGGCGCCGTGGTCAATGCGAAGGAATCGACGATCGCCCGCGAATCGGACGCTGTCTTCCCGATCCTTGCCGGCCCGGAAATCGGCGTTGCCTCGACCAAGGCCTTCACCTGCCAGTTGACGGTTCTTGCAGCCCTTGCCATCGGCGCGGGCCGCGCGCGCGGCACCATCAGCGAGGCGGACGAGAAGGAGCTGGTGCGCCATCTTGCCGAAATGCCGCGCATCATGGCAAGCGTTCTCAACACGATCCAGCCCTCGATCGAGCAGCTGTCGCGCGATCTCTCCAAGTGCAAGGACGTGCTCTATCTCGGCCGCGGCACCAGCTATCCGCTGGCCATGGAAGGCGCGCTGAAGCTCAAGGAAATTTCTTACATCCATGCCGAGGGCTATGCCGCCGGCGAATTGAAGCATGGTCCGATCGCGCTGATCGACGAGAACATGCCGGTCATCGTCATCGCACCGCATGACCGCTTCTTCGAAAAGACCGTGTCGAACATGCAGGAAGTCGCGGCCCGCGGCGGCCGGATCATCTTCATCACCGATGCCAAGGGTGCGGCCGCCTCGAAGCTGGAAACCATGGCGACGATCATCCTGCCCGAGGTCAACGAGATCATCGCGCCGATGATCTATTCGCTGCCGATCCAGCTGCTCGCCTATCACACCGCCGTCTTCATGGGCACCGACGTCGACCAGCCGCGCAACCTCGCAAAGTCGGTCACGGTGGAATGATCCTGCGCCCGGAACGCGAAGGCGATGGCGATGCGATCCGGACACTGACGGAAACGGCCTTCCGGTCCGCGCCGCATGCGGATGGCACAGAGCATCTGATCATCGATCGCCTGCGCGCGGCCGGGGCGCTGACCCTTTCGTTGGTGGCCGAGGCGGATGGCGATATCATCGGCCATGTCGCCTTCTCTCCTGTTACACTTTCCGATGGCAGCGCGGATTGGTACGGCCTCGGGCCGATTTCGGTCGATCCGGCGCATCAGCGCGGGGGGATCGGCAGCAAGCTCATCCGTGATGGGCTGGAGCGGCTGAAGGCGCTCGGTGCCGCCGGCTGCGTGCTGTTGGGCGATCCGGCCTATTACAGCCGTTTCGGTTTTGCGTCGGATTCCGGACTCACGCTGGACGGCGTGTCCCCGGAGTATTTCATGCATGTGGCATTTTCCCCGGTTTACGGCGGGGGAACCGTTACCTATCATCCGGGTTTCTACGGCTGAGTGACCTCCCACGCTCGCCCAGGCTGGATATTCGATGACCGACCTTCTTCCGAGACCGTCGCTGGCGACGCGGCTGCGAAACAATTTCCTGACCGGCCTCGTCATCTGCGCGCCGATCGCCATCACCATCTGGCTGACATGGACCTTCATCCATTGGGCGGACAGCTGGGTGAAACCCTATATCCCCGCGCGCTACAACCCGGAAAGCTACCTTCAGTTCGCCATTCCCGGCTTCGGCCTGTTGATCGCGCTGGTGATGATCACGCTCGTCGGTTTCCTCGGCAAGAACCTGATCGGCCGCTCCATCGTCGAGTTCGGCGATGGGCTGTTCAACCGCACGCCGCTGGTGCGCACGGTGCACAAGAGCCTGAAGCAGATCTTCGAGACCGTGCTGAAGGACAAGGGGTCTTCGTTCAACAAGGCCGCGATGATCGAATATCCGGGGCCGGGGCTTTGGGCGATCGTCTTCGTGGCAACGGATGCGCGCGGTGAAATCGCGACGAAGTTCAAGTCGATGGGCAAGGATATGGTCGCCTGCTTCGTGGCACCGACGCCGTTTCCGACGGCCGGCTGGCTTGTCTATGTCCCCCGGGAAAAGCTCGTGCCGCTCGACATGAGCGCGGAGGATGCCGCCAAGCTCATCATCTCCGTCGGCCTCGTCACGCCGCCGGAAAAGGGGTTGCAGCTCATCGAGAACGAAGAGCGCAAGGCCAAGACGAAAATCAAGAAGAAAAGCTGAGGCCGGCTCGCGCCTCCCGTACTACATCCAGTCGTCATCCCTCGGCTTGATCCGAGGGCGACGCAGGAGAGGGAGCTGAATCATTGGGATTTCGAGCCGCCTCGAAAACGAGACAGCTCGAGCGCATTACTCTGAACTGTCGGCGCGCTGCTGATCGCCTACAAGCACCTTGCTGTCTTCGGCAGGAAGGCGGGACTGCTTTTCCGTGGTGGTGACGCTTGCGGTCGTGATGGTCTTGTCGACCTTGACCTCCGCCGAGGTCTTGGTGTGCCAGGCGCAGTCCGCAAAGGCTGCGGGTGCCGAAAGGCCGAGCGTCGCTGCGACTACGAGAACTGTCTTCATGGCATTTCTCCTTTTTCGCTTTACGCGCGTGAGTATGCCTTGATGGCCGGTATCGGCGAAATCACGATTTTGTGGCTTCCGGGATAGCTCAGCCTGCCCGCAGGAACCGGATCGCCTCGTCTCGGCGGTGGAGATAGAGCAGCGTGCGGATCGCTTCGCCGCGCTCGCTCGTCAGGTCGGGATCGCGTTCCAGCACATAGGCGGCGTCCTTGCGGGCGGTTTCCAGGAGATCGCCATGCGCCTCGAGGCTTGCGACGATGAAGCCCGGCGTGCCGGATTGCCTTGTGCCGAGAAGCTCGCCTTCGCCGCGCAGTTTCAAATCCTCTTCGGCGATGCGGAAACCGTCTTCCGTCTCGCGCAGGATGGAGAGCCGCGCCTGGCCGTTTTCGCTGAGCGGCCCCTTGTAGAGCAGAACGCAGCTTGATGCTTCCTCACCGCGTCCAACGCGGCCTCGCAGCTGGTGAAGTTGGGCAAGGCCGAAGCGCTCGGCATGTTCGATGACCATGATGGAGGCGTCGGGCACATCGACGCCGACTTCCACGACGGTGGTTGCGACGAGGAGGCGCGTCTCGCCGTTCTTGAAGGCCAGCATGGCGGCGTCCTTTTCCGGCCCGCTCATGCGCCCATGCACGAGGCCGGCGGCATCGCCGAAGACGCTGGCGAGCGTCGCATGCCGCTCCTCGACGGACATCAGCTCGCTTTCCTCGGTCTCCTCGACCAGCGGGCAGATCCAGTAGGCCTTCTTGCCTTCCGCCAGCGCCGCACGCATGCGGCCGACGATATCGCCGACACGCTCCTGCGGCATGATGACGGTCTGGATCGGTTTGCGGCCGGCCGGCTTTTCCGTGAGCTTCGAGACATCCATGTCGCCGAAGGCGGCCAGAACCAGCGTGCGCGGAATGGGCGTTGCCGTCATGACGAGCATATGCGGGGAAATGCCCTTGGCCGTCAGCCGCAGGCGCTGGTGCACGCCGAAGCGGTGCTGCTCGTCCACCACGGCCAGCACGAGGTCCTTGTAGGCGACGTTGTCCTGGAAGAGGGCGTGCGTGCCGATGACGATCTGCGTTTCGCCGGATGCGATGCGCTCCAGGATCGCGTCGCGCTCGCGGCCCTTGGTGCGGCCGGTCAGCACGTCGATGGTGACGCCGGCCGGAGCCGCCATGCGCGAGAGCGTCGCGAAGTGCTGCCGCGCCAAAATTTCCGTCGGCGCCATCAGCACGGCCTGGCCGCCGGATTCGACGGCCGCGAGCATGGCCATCAGCGCGACGGCCGTCTTGCCGGCGCCGACATCGCCCTGCAACAGCCGCAGCATGCGCTGCTCGCCGGCCATGTCCTTCAGCACCTCGGCAACCGCCGTCTGCTGGCTGTTGGTCAGCGAAAAGGGCAGGGCGTCGAGGACGGGACGGCTGAGCGCGCCGGTCGCGATGACAGGCCGGCCGGCGACCTTGCGCAGGCGCTGGCGCACGAGGGCGAGCGACACCTGCCCGGCCAGGAATTCGTCATAGGCAAGGCGGCGGCGGGCAGGGGCTTGCGGATCCAGATCCGTTTCGTCGCGGGGATCGTGCAGACGGTGGATCGCGTCATAGGCGCTGGGAAAACTCTGGCGCTGGGCAAGCGGTGGGTCGATCCATTCCGGCAGATGCGGCACGCGCGCGACCGCCGCTTCCACCGCCTTGCGCAGGACGCGCGATGTGAGGCCGGCAGTCAGCCCATGCACCGGCTCGACCACCGGCACATTGTCGGCCTCATCGAGCCGCGCCATATAGTCCGGATGCACCATCGAGGCGCGGCCGTTGAACCAGTCCACTTTGCCGCTGACGATGACGGTTTCATCGATCGGCAGCGCCTTTTCCAGCCAGTTGCCCTTGGCGCGGAAGAAGGTAAGCGCCAGATCGCCGGTTTCGTCATGCAGGAAGACGCGGTAAGGCATGTTCGATTTGCCGGGTGGTGGCGGCTGGTGGCGGTCGACGCGGCCGGTGATCGTGACGATGACGCCCGGCTGGGCATTGGCGATGCCGGGCTGGTTGCGCCGGTCGACGATGGAATGCGGGAAATGAAAAACGAGATCGATGACCCGGCAATCCTCGATGCTTTCCTGCCCCAAGAGGCGCGCGAACAGTTCGCCCAGCTTCGGGCCGATGCCGGGAAGCGTGGAGAGCGGTGCGAAGAGGGGATCAAGCAATGCGGGTCTCATGGCGGGCAAAATCGCCGGAGATGGTGCCTTTGGCAAGGCTGACAAGCGGCTTTTGCCGGTTTATAGAAGCGCCGGACCGCATTTCAGGGAAGGCAGGACGATCATGACGGGAACGACACGCTCGAGCGCCGAGATCGACCCGCGACGCAAGCGCATCCTCTTCCGCTGTTGGCACCGCGGCATCCGCGAGATGGACCTCGTGCTCGGCAGCTTCGCCGATGCCGAGATCGCCACGCTCTCCGACGTGGAACTGGATGAGCTGGAGCGCATTATGGCCGAAGAGGACAACGACCTCGTCAAATGGGTGACCGGCGAAAAGCCCGTGCCGGAAGAATTCCGCAACGGCCTGTTTCCGCGCATCGCCGCCTACCGCCCCGATTTCTCTCCGCTCTTCAAAGACGCCAGCGCATGATCCCCGGTTTCTCTCCCGAACGCATTGCCGCCGCCGGCCGGCCGTTGACCATCGGCGCCGTTCCCTCGGGCGTCGAGCCGCTGATCCTCGCCGATCTCGCCCGCAAGACCGGCCCCGTCGCCTATGTGCTTTCCGACGGCCAGCGCATTTCCGATCTGGAGCAGATGCTCGGCTTCGTCGCGCCGGATATTCCGGTGCTGACGCTGCCCGGCTGGGACTGCCTGCCCTATGACCGCGTTTCGCCGAGCGCAGAAGTCTCCGCCCGGCGGCTTTCGGCGCTGTCGGCGCTGATCGCGCACCAGAAGAAGCCGCACGCGGCCATCGTGCTCGTCACCGTCAACGCGATGCTGCAGAAGACGGCGCCGCGGCCGACCATCGAGAGCCTCGCTTTCTCGGCAAAACCCGGCAACACGATCCGCATGGATGACATCGCCGCACGGCTGGAGCGCAACGGTTTCGACCGGGTGGCGACGGTGCGCGAGGTCGGTGAATTCGCCGTGCGCGGCGGTATTCTCGACGTGTTCGTGCCCGGCAGTCTGGAGCCGGTGCGTCTCGATTTCTTCGGCGATACGCTGGAAAGCATCCGCTCCTTCGATCCGGCCAGCCAGCGCACGACGGGGCAGGCGCGCTCCCTCGATCTCAACCCGATGAGCGAGGTGACGCTGACGCCGGAGACGATCTCGCATTTCCGCACACAATATCTCTCCTCCTTTGGCGCTGCGACGCGCGACGACGCACTCTACCAGGCCGTTTCCGAGGGGCGGCGCTATGCGGGCATGGAGCACTGGCTGCCGCTGTTCTACGATGAACTGGAAACCGCCTTCGATTATCTCTCAGGCTTCCGTATCGTCACGGACCACACCGTACGGGAGGCCGCCGTCGAACGCTCCCGTCTCGTGCGTGACTACTATGATGCGCGCCTTGCCTCCGCGACACCCGGCAAAGGGCAGATCTCGCAATCGACGCCCTACAAGCCGGTGCCGCCCGGTCTCCTCTATCTCGATGCCGAGCGCTTTGCCCGCGAACTCGACGAACGCAACGCCATCCGCCTGACCCCCTTCAACGAGCACGAAGGCGAAGCGCGGCAGGTCGTGACCGTCGAGGCACGCACTGGCCAGCGCTGGGCGCGGCCTTCGGGCAGCGAGGATGCGGAGGGCGCGCGCGTCAACGTCTTCGATCAGGCTGTCAAGTATATCGCGGACAGGCGCGCGTCTGGAGACAAGGTTCTGGTCACCGGCTGGTCGGAAGGCTCGCTCGACCGTCTGTTGCAGGTTCTCTCCGAACACGGTCTCGGCAATGTCGTGCCGGTCGAGAAATTCGGCGATCTCGCGAAACTGAAGCCGGGTGAGGCGGGCTCTGCCGTGCTCAGCCTCGAAAGCGGATTCGAGGCCGGCGATGTCGTCGTCATCGGCGAACAGGATATTCTCGGCGACCGTATGGTACGGCGCTCGAAGCGGCGCAAGCGCGGGGCGGATTTCCTCACCGAAGTCGCCGGTCTCGACGAAGGCTCGATCGTCGTCCATGCCGAGCACGGCATCGGCCGGTTCGTCGGACTTCGCACCATCGAGGCGGCGGGCGCACCGCATGCTTGCCTCGAACTCGTCTATGCCGACGAGGCAAAACTCTTCCTGCCGGTCGAAAACATCGACCTTCTCTCGCGCTATGGCGGCGAGGGCACCGATGCGCTGCTCGATAAGCTCGGCGGCGTCGCCTGGCAGGCCCGCAAGGCCAAGCTGAAGAAGCGGCTGCTCGACATGGCCGGCGGCCTGATCCAGATCGCCGCCGCGCGCCTCGTACGCCATGCCCCGGTACTGACGGCGCCCGACGGCATCTATGACGAGTTCGCTGCCCGCTTCCCTTACGATGAGACCGACGACCAGGCCAACGCCATCGACGCGGTGCGCGAGGATCTCGGCGCCGGCCGTCCGATGGACCGCCTTGTCTGCGGCGACGTCGGTTTCGGCAAGACGGAGGTGGCGTTGCGTGGCGCCTTCATCGCGGCGATGAACGGCGTGCAGGTCGCCGTCGTCGTGCCGACCACGCTGCTCGCCCGCCAGCATTTCAAGACCTTCTCCGAACGCTTCCGCGGCTTGCCCATTCGCGTCCAGCAGGCCTCGCGCCTCGTTGGCAGCAAGGAGTTGGCGCTGACCAAGAAAGAGCTGTCCGAGGGCAAGACGGATATCGTCGTCGGCACCCATGCGCTGCTCGGATCGTCGATCAAATTCGCTAATCTCGGCCTGCTGATCATCGACGAGGAGCAGCATTTCGGCGTGAAGCATAAGGAGCGGCTGAAGGAGCTGAAGAGCGACGTTCACGTCCTGACGCTCTCGGCGACGCCGATCCCGCGTACGCTGCAGCTTGCCATGACGGGCGTGCGCGAGCTTTCGCTGATCACCACCGCGCCGGTCGACCGCATGGCGGTGCGCACCTTCATCTCGCCCTTCGACCCGCTGGTCATCCGCGAGACGCTGATGCGCGAGCACTATCGCGGCGGCCAGAGTTTTTATGTCTGCCCGCGCCTCAGCGACCTCTCGGAAATCCATGATTTCCTGCGCCAGGACGTGCCGGAGCTGAAAGTCGCGGTCGCCCACGGCCAGATGCCGGCGACCGAACTCGAAGACATCATGAACGCCTTCTACGAGGGCCAGTACGATGTGCTGCTCTCGACGACTATCGTCGAATCCGGCCTCGACGTTCCCACGGCGAACACGATGATCATCCATCGCGCCGACATGTTTGGCCTGGCCCAGCTCTACCAGCTGCGCGGTCGCGTCGGCCGTTCGAAAGTGCGCGCCTTCGCGCTGCTGACGCTTCCGGTCAACCGCACGCTGACCGGTACGGCGGAGCGCCGCCTGAAGGTGCTGCAATCGCTTGATACGCTGGGCGCCGGCTTCCAGCTCGCCAGCCACGATCTCGACATCCGCGGCGCGGGCAATCTGCTCGGCGAGGAACAGTCCGGCCATATCAAGGAAGTCGGTTTCGAGCTGTATCAGCAGATGCTGGAGGAGGCCGTCGCCGAGATCAAGGGCGACGAGGAAGTCGCCGACAGCGGCTGGTCGCCGCAGATTTCCGTCGGCACGCCGGTCATGATCCCCGACGATTACGTGCCGGACCTGCACCTGCGCCTCGGCCTCTACCGTCGTCTCGGCGAGATCACGGAGCTTGGCGATATCGACGCCTTCGGCGCCGAGTTGATCGACCGCTTCGGTCCTCTACCAATCGAGGTGCAGCACTTGTTGAAGATCGTCTACATCAAGTCGCTCTGCCGCGTGGCCAATGTCGAAAAACTCGATGCCGGCCCGAAGGGCGTCGTCGTGCAGTTCCGCAACAAGCAGTTCCCCAACCCGGCGGCGCTTGTCGGCTACATCGCCAAGCAGGGCACGCTGGTGAAGATCCGCGCCGACCAGAGCCTGTTCCTGTCGCGCGACTATCCGACGCCGGAAAAGCGCCTGACGGGCGCTGCGCAGGTGATGACGCAACTGGCGGGTCTGGCGAAGCAGGGGGCATGATCGAAGCGGCATTGTGCCGGCAGCGAGGAAATCAGGATGCGTTCATCCGTCATCATTTATGGTGCAGCCTATAGCGTCTATGTGCGATCGTGCGAATGGCCCTCCATGAGAAGGGCATAGCGTACGATCTTGTGCCGGTAGATGTGTTTGCGGAGGGCGGCGTGCCGAGCGACATCTCGCCCGCCACCCGTTTGGCCGCATCCCCGCGTTCGAACACGATGGATTTTCGCTCTATGAGACCAGTGCCATAACGCGTTATGTCGATGAAGCCTTCCCCGGACCGGCGCTTCAGCCTGTCGGGCTGCATGAACGCGCACGGATGAACCAGATCATCGCAATGCTCGACAACTACGCTTACCTGCCGATGGTCTGGGACGTTTATGTCCAGCGCGTCGAGCCGCCGGAAGGCAAGGCGCCAGAAGAGGCTCGCATCGCTGCCGGCCTCCACAAGGTGCGTGCCTTCTTCTTGGCGCTTTCGGATTTGTTCGGCGGGCAGGAATGGCTAGCCGGTTCCCGACCCTCGCTGGCCGATTTTCATGCCGCGCCGATGTTCGACCTATTCGAAAAGGCCCCGGAAGGGGCAGCACTCATAGCCGCATTCCCGCAAATCGAAGCCTGGTTGGGACGAATGAAAGCCCGCCCCTCCTATCATGCCGCAGTGACGTAGGGCCACTCAGTTCTGACCGACGCGTTCCTGGGCTTTCTTTGCCGCGATTTCGCGGAAGGCATTGGTCAGCACGTCGACAGACTGGGCGCCCATCACGGCGTATTTGTTGTCGATGATGAAGCAGGGCACGCCGGTGACACCCATGTCGCGCGCCATGCCGATCTCTTCCTTGACCGAATCGACATCCGCACCAGCGGAAAAGAGTGCCGTGACCACGGCGCGATCCATGCCGGCGGCTTCCGCCACGTCGAGCAGCACGGCGCGGTCGCCGACATTGCGGCCCTCTTCGAAATAGGCCTTGAACAGGGCGACGGCGACGCGGCTCTGCACCTCGGGACCTTCGATCATCGCCCAGCGTAACAGGCGGTGTGCGTCGAGCGTATTGGGGCTGATCTTCACGGCCGGGAAATCGAAGGCGATGCCATCCTGCTTGCCGAGACCGTCCAGCATGTCGTGTGCGCGGTCCACGGCATCCTTACCGCCGAGCTTTTCCGCGAGGTGCTTCTTGTGATCCACACCTTCCGGCGGCATGTCGGGGTTCAGCTGATAGGGGCGGAACGTCACCGAGACGGCCAGGTCGTCCTTCACGTTCTCGATTGCCTGTTCCAGCCGTTTCTTGCCGAGGTAGCACCAAGGGCAGACGACATCGGAGACGACGTCGATCGTAATGGCTTCCATCCGGGTATCCTTTCGAGAGGCCGGGAATGTCCGGCTTTGGCGCGGTCCTGTGCGGGCCTCGTGCCGTCACTTCAAACTTACCGCCGAGATAGGCCCACCGGCTACAGCTTTCAACAGGTTACCTCAAGGTAACCGCAATTCTGGGGATATCCCCTTTACTGCGCGTTCTCGTCCCACCATGCGGGAAGCTGGAAACCCCAGAGCGGCGTCATCTCTGGCCGCCCGATATGTTTGTTGCGGGCGATCCATTGTTCACCCAGATGATAGAGTGGGACGATGTAATTGCCCGAAAGCAGCATCCTGTCCTGCAGGCGCACGGCCGAGCGGAAATCCTCCGCGGTCCGGGCGGCGAGAATGGCGGCCATGACGCGGTCGAGATCGGGATCGGCGACGCCGGCGAAATTCTCGCTGCCCTGACGGTCGCGCGCATCCGTGCCCCAGCGCCGGACCTGTTCCAGGCCGGGCGACAGTGAGGACAGGAAGGCCTTCATGATGACATCGTAGTCGAAGGTCTGGCTGCGGCTCTGATACTGCGAATCATCGACCGTCCGGAGGCTCACACGAACGCCGAGTGCTGCGAGAAAGCGCTGGTAGGCCAGCGCCAGCTTCTCCTGGTCGGCATTCTGCGTCATGATCTCGAAGGCGAGCGGCTTGCCGGAGGCGTCGACCATGCGACCGTCCTTGATCGCATATCCGGCCTTCTCGAAATGGTCCATCGCCTGACGCAGAACCTTGCGGTCGCGGCCGGAACCGTCGGTCACCGGGAAACGGAAAGTGCCATCGGCCACGGCGGGATCGATCCGGCTTATCGCCGTGCCGATGATCTCACGCTCCCGCGCATCGATGGGCGCATTCAGCGCGGAGAGTTCGGAATTCTGCCAGAAACTCTCCGTGCGGGTATAGGCGTTTTCGAACAGCGTGCGATTGACCCATTGGAAATCGAAGGCGAGCGAGAGCGCCTCGCGCAGTTCCGCATTCTGGAAGACTGGCCGGCGGGTGTTGAAGACGAAGCCGAACATCACGGGCGGTAGTTTCGACTTCACCGCGTCCTTGATGACCGTGCCCGACTGGACCGCGGGGAAATCGTAGTTGCGCGTCCATTTCGTCGGATTGCCTTCCTGATAGACGTCGATGACGCCTTTCTTGAAAGCCTCGAACAACGAATTGTCCTGCAGGAAATATTCGACGGAGATTTCGTCGTAATTGTCGAAGCCGACCTTGGAGGGAATGTCCTTGCCCCAGTAGTTCGGATCGCGCTCATAGACGATCCGTTCGCCGGGCTTCACCGCCTTGACCTTGTAGGGGCCGGAGCCGAGCGGCAAGGCGAGTGACGACCGGTCGAAGGTTTCCGGATCGATCGCGTGCTTGGGCAGGATCGGCGAGAAGGCGATGAGGAGAGGGGCCTCGCGGTCGCTTTTGTCGTTGAAGGTGAAGCGGACGCTGTGCTCGCCGGTTTTCTCGAGTCTCTCGACGACGTTCAGGCGGGTGCTGAACGGTGCGCGACCCTTGTCGCGCAGCAGCTCGAAGGAAAAGATCACGTCTTCGGGCGTCACCGGCTGCCCGTCCGCCCAGTGCGCCTTCGGGTTCAGGTGGAATTCGATGAAGCTGCGGTCGTCGTCCCACTCCACGCTCTCGGCGAGCAGGCCATACATGCTGAAGGCCTCGTCGCGCGAGCGCACCATCAGTGATTCGTAGACGAGATTGCCGAATTCCGGGTCCCACATGCCGCGCGCGGTGGTGCGCATGCTTTTCAGGATGAAAGGGTTGAGGCTGTCGAAGGTACCGACGACGCCATAGGCGATACGCCCGCCCTTCTTCACATCCGGATTGACGTAGGAGAAGTGCTTGTAGTCCGCCGGCAGCGCCGGTTCGCCATGCATCGCGATCCCGTGCAGGGGGGCGGCCTGGCCCAGTGAAACGGGCAGGCCGAACATGCAGGCCGCGAGGGCCGTCAGGATGGGGCGCAAAGGGGCTCTCCTCGTCGATTCCGTGTGATTCCTGTGTTTATACTGCGCGCGAAAGACACAATAGTGCGGCGGGCGCGGGAAATCGGTCCTATAGGCGAATTTCGCAAGGAAAGGCTGGATATCCGGCGCGGCCCATTGTAACAGGTGTCGCCGAAGCGGGTCATGCAAATGCCTCAATTCGCCGACAGGAGAGCGCACGACTGACCCACGCCAGAGGGGCTTGGAGGAGCGTCGTTGCTCCGGCACCGGATTTTCAGGAGACCGAACTCGTATGATCTTCACATCGAACCTCATCAAGCGGACCGTGCTTTCCGCTTTCGCCGCGTCGGTTGCCCTGGCGGCGGCTCCCTCCGTATCCCTGGCTCAGCAGGCCGCACCGCCGAAGGGCTGGTTTAAGGTCTGCACCAAGCAGGAAGACAACGACGTCTGCATCGTGCAGAACCTGCTGACCGCAAGCAGCGGCCAGCTGATCACGGCTGTCGGCCTCATCACCGTCACCGGCAAGACCAACCGCAAGATCATGCAGGTCTCGGTTCCGAGCGCACGCCTCATCCCGCCGGGCATCCAGATGCAGATCGACGGCGGCAAGGGCCTGAAGCTCGACTACGCCATCTGCATGCCCGACAAGTGCGTTGCTGAAGTGCTGCTCACCGACCAGATGATCGCGAGCCTCAAGAAAGGCGGCGAGCTGGTCCTGACCTCGATCAACTTCCAGCGCGCCCCGAACCCGATCAAGATGTCGCTCGAAGGCTTCACCGGCGTGTTCGACGGCGAGCCGATCGAACAATCGAAGCTTGAAGAGCGTCAGCGCCTGCTGCAGGACGAAATGCAGAAGAAGGCCGAGGAAGCCCGCAAGAAGCTCGAAGACGCCCAAAAGGCTGCCAAGAGCCAGTAAGCGTCTCGCTTATTCCAGATATGGAAAACCCGGCCAATGGCCGGGTTTTTTGTTGCTGAAATCTGGATGAACCTGTCAGTGGAAAACGCCGGTCTCTTCCTTCCAGCGGTAATGTCCCTGGTCCACGTCCATCAGCGCGCGGACCTGCGGGTGACGGATGGGCTGGCCGCTGTCGTCGGGCACGAGGTTCTGCTCCGAGACATAGGCGACATATTCGCTGTCGGCATTCTCGGCGAACAGGTGATAGAAGGGCTGATCCTTCGAGGGCCGGATTTCGGCCGGAATGGCGTTCCACCATTCCTCCGTATTGGCGAATTCCGGGTCGACGTCAAAGATCACGCCACGGAAGGGAAAGACCCGGTGGCGGACGATGTCGCCGATGGCAAATTTTGCGTTACGCATCTTCATGGCGTACCTACCTTTCCCCTTATATTTGGGTAATTGCGCCGAAACATCAATAGTTCCACCGCTGTCACACGTCTTTCATGGAACGGGTGTGGCGCTTGCGCCTCCAGCGGTTTCAGCGTACCTCGAAGAACAGCATTTCGGGCGGATCAGGCAGCATGAACAATCAGTGGGGCAGGAGCGGCAACGGACAGACCTCGGGTGGCGGCGGCATCGGCGGCATCCTGTTCGCCGTCGTCGTCAGCCTGGCGCTCGGGGGGGCCGGTGGCTACGGCGCCTTCCGCATGATGGGCGGCGCCGCCCCGGCTGGTGAGATTGAAACGCGCGACCAGCGCATCGCCGACCTCGCCAGGGAACTCGATGCCCGCGTGGCCCAGGTCGAGGAAAACAGCCAGAAAGCACAGGCGCTGACCGAGGAGAACGGCACGCTCAAGCGCCAGCTCGATTCTCTGAAAAACACGACGAGCGCTTCCGATGGTGCCCTTGCCGTTGCCGAAAACTCCCGATTGACCCGTGATGTGGTTCCAAAACTCGAAAACGACCTCGAACTGGCCGGCCAGCGCATCGCCGATGCCGAAGCGCTGAAGAAGCGCGCCGAGGAGGCCGTGCTCGACCGCGAGCGCCGGCTTTCGCTGCAGGCGGACCAGATCGCGCGGCTGGAGAAGGCGCTCGATGAGGCCCGCGACACCCGGAACACGACGCAAAGCGCCGAGACAGAGCGCCTCGAGGCGGAGGCCGATACGCTGCGCCGCGAACTCGAGGAAGCGCAGAACGCGGAAGAACAGCTGCGCGCGAAGGATATCCCGATCTTGCAGGAAAGCATCGCCAGCAAGGAACGGGAGATCGCCACGCTGAACGCGCGCAATCAGGCTCTTACCGAGCGGATCGAAGCGCTGGAAGCCGCAGCGGCCGCCACGAAGCCGGGTGGTCAGAAGGACGGCGGCACCAAGCCGGCGCTCGACAACGCAAAACCCGCAACAGACGGCCGCAGCCCGCGCAATGCGGCCCTGGTGGCCTCGGCGGTTCGGCTCATGCCGGGCCTTGACCGGCTTTCCAGCGACCAGCGCGACCAACTCGAGCGCACGCTTGTCTCCGGCGAATGCGTTACAACTGCGCTCGGCGGTGTCTTCAAACACATACCGGCACTGGCGATGCGCAACCTGATGCGCGATCTCGACAGCGGCTGTTAATCACACCGGCGCTTGCCGGTTCTGGGAAGGAGATTTCGATGAAGCGATCTGTTCTGGCGGCCGCGCTCGGCCTTGCGCTTTTTGTCGGCGGCGCATCCGCGCAGAGTTTCGAGCGCAACATCATGACCGGCGGCCCGCAGGGCACCTATATCAAGATCGGCCGCGACATCGCAGCGCTCGGCGCCGAATGCGGCCTGAATCTCAACGTGGTGGAAAGCGCCGGCTCGCTGGAAAACTTCGTCGGCGTGCGCAACCGCCGCAACACGCAATTCGGCATCGTGCAGAGCGACGTGCTGGAATATCTGAAGACCTTCGAGGCGAACGACCCGGAGGTGCAGAAGGCGGTCAAGGGTGTGCGCATCATGTTCCCGCTCTACAACGAGGAAATCCACGTGCTGGCGCGCAAGGACATTGCCGGCATGAAGGACCTTGCCGGCAAGAAGATCGCGGTCGGCAAGAAGGATTCAGGCACGTTCCTGACCGCGACGCTCATCATGGACATCCTGCGGGTGAAGGCCGGCGAGCGGCTCGACATCAACCCGGACGAGGCGTTGCCGAAATTGCTCTCCGGCGAGATCGACGCCTTTTTCTATGTCGCTGGCGCGCCCGCATCGCTCTTCACAAGTACCACGATCGACAAGACGAAATTCCATCTCCTGCCGATCACCGAAGCGCCGCTGCTCGCGACCTACACGCCGTCGCGCATCGAGGCCGGCACCTATTCCTTCCAGGACCAGCCGGTCGATCTGATCGCTGTGAAGGCGGTGATGATGACCTACGATTACGACATCAAGCGCAATGCCTATCACCGCGACAGCTGCAAGACGGTCGCCGACTTTTCCAACCTCATCATTAGCGGCCTCGACAAGCTGAAGACGACGGGCCATCCGAAATGGAAGACCGTCGATCTCACCGCGCTGCCGCCCGGTTGGCAGGTCGGCGTCTGCGTGAAGGCCGGCATGGCGATGGACTACAAGCCAAGCTGCAAGCCGGCCGCCGGCGCCGCGTCCGGCGGGGCGGACGATTCCAACGAGGAGTATCTGGATCTCCTGAAGAAGCGGCTCCAGCAGTAACGCCGGCAACATTTCGAAGACCAACAAAAAACCCGGCCAATGGCCGGGTTTTTCGTCTTTATGGGAAACCTCCCGCCGCAAGGCGGGAGGAAAGCCGGCCGATCAGGCCGAATAGTACATGTCGAATTCGACCGGGTGCGGCGTCATTTCGAAACGCATGACTTCGACCATCTTCAGCTCGATGTAGCTGTCGATCTGGTCGTCATCGAACACGCCGCCGGCCGTCAGGTACTTGCGGTCCTTGTCGAGGCTTTCCAGCGCTTCGCGCAGCGAGCCGCAGACCGTCGGGATCTTCTTCAGTTCCTTCGGCGGCAGGTCGTACAGGTCCTTGTCCATGGCCTTGCCGGGATGGATCTTGTTCTTGATGCCATCGAGGCCGGCCATCAGCATGGCGGCGAAGCCGAGGTACGGGTTGCCGAGCGGGTCGGGGAAGCGGATTTCGACGCGCTTGGACTTCGGACCAGTGCCGAACGGAATGCGGCAGGAGGCCGAGCGGTTGCGCGCCGAGTAAGCCAGCAGAACCGGTGCTTCATAGCCCGGAACGAGACGCTTGTAGGAGTTCGTCGTCGGGTTGGTGAACGCGTTGATCGACTTGGCATGCTTGATGATGCCGCCGATGAAGTAGAGGCAGCTTTCAGACAGGCCGGCATATTCGTCACCGGCGAACTGGGGCTTTGAATCCTTCCAGATCGACAGGTGAACGTGCATGCCCGAGCCGTTGTCGCCGAAGATCGGCTTCGGCATGAAGGTTGCCGTCTTGCCATAGGCATTGGCGACCTGGTGCACGACGTATTTGTAGATCTGCACCTTGTCGGCGCTGCGAACGAGCGTGTCGAACTTCACGCCGAGCTCGTGCTGGGCGGCGGCCACTTCATGGTGCTGTTTTTCGACGGTGACGCCCATCTCGGTCAGGACCGTGAGCATTTCCGAGCGCATGTCCTGGCACGAATCGACCGGCGGAACCGGGAAATAGCCGCCCTTGACGCGCGGACGGTGGCCGAGGTTGCCGGTCTCGTAGTCGGTGTCGTCGTTGGACGGCAGTTCCGACGAATCGAGCTTGAATCCGGTGTTGTACGGGTCGGCCTTGTACTTGACGTCGTCGAAGACGAAGAATTCCGGTTCCGGGCCGGCATAGACGGTGTCACCAATGCCCGAGGCCTTGAGGTAGGCTTCGGCCTTCTTGGCCGTGCCGCGCGGGTCGCGGTTATAGGCTTCGCCCGAGACCGGATCGAGAATGTCGCACATGATGACGAGGGTCGATTGCGCGAAGAACGGGTCGACGTGAACCGTTGCCGGGTCGGGCATCAGCACCATGTCGGACTCGTTGATGGCCTTCCAGCCGCCGATCGAGGAGCCGTCGAACATGACGCCGTCGGCGAACATGTCTTCATCGACGCAGCCGACGTCCATCGTGACGTGGTGCAGCTTGCCGCGCGGGTCGGTGAAGCGCAGGTCGACGAACTTGACGTCATTTTCCTTGATTTGCTTGAGGATTTCGTTGGCAGTCGTCATGTGTATGGTCCCTGTGTGAAATGACGAGTGGATGGCCTCGGCCGGGCGGCCGGGCGGGATCAGATGGCGTCGACGCCGGTCTCGCCGGTGCGGATGCGGATGACTTCCTCGACGTTGGAGACAAAGATCTTGCCATCGCCGATACGGCCGGTCTGGGCCGCGTTGCGGATCGCCTCGATGACGGCCTCCGCGTTTTCGTCCGCCAGAACGACTTCGACCTTCACCTTGGGCAGAAAGTCGACAACATATTCGGCACCACGGTAGAGTTCCGTGTGCCCCTTCTGGCGTCCAAAGCCCTTCGCCTCGGTGACGGTGATACCCTGCAGGCCGACTTCCTGCAGCGCTTCCTTCACCTCATCGAGCTTGAAGGGCTTGATGATCGCTTCGATCTTTTTCATGAGAAAATGTCTCTCCGCTTCTCCCGTTCGCGCGCGGTTGTGCCCGCTGCGAACTCCAAATGCACGTAGCATGCCAACTTGAAGCAGAATGCATGCCAGATCGGACGAATTTCATGGCTCTGCTGATCCCGCTCGTCATCACATGCAGATGATGCGGCTTTCCGACTAAAAGGGCTAGTGCCATCTGCCTAAAAATTGTCACTTTCCATGCCGGCCTCTGGCTGCCTGCACCAGCGATGCGGAAGTGGCGCGCAAAGCTGCAAAATTGAGCATAGAGACTATGCAGATGCCGAAAAAATAAGCTTCTACATGCATTTTCAGCCGGACTTGTCTCGCCTGGTGCTTTGCGGGCATGGTGCAGCATGCGCCAGGAAATCGAAACGCTGTTCGTCACGCCCGAGGATATGGGCCAAATAGACCGTGCCGCCGCCGCATCGGGACTTTCGAGCTATGGCTTGATGGAGCGGGCGGGGCAGGCGGTCGCTGCGGCAGCGCTGCGACGGTTTCCCGGAGCGCTGCGCTTTGCCGTGCTCTGCGGACCGGGCAACAATGGCGGCGACGGCTATGTCGCCGCGCGGGCGCTCGCGGAGGCGGGCGCCGTGGTTGCCGTTCACGCGCTCGGTGATCCCGCAGCCCTCAAGGGCGACGCCGCGATCGCCTTGAGCGCATTTCAGGGACGCATTGCCGCGCTTTCCGATTATGCGCCACGCGCTGGCGATGTCGTCGTCGATGCCCTGTTCGGCGCCGGCCTGTCGCGCGATGTGCCGGAGGGCGTGGTCGATGTCATTGCAGCCGTGGAAAAGGCGGCCGTGCCCGTGCTCGCGGTCGATCTTCCCTCGGGTGTCGATGGGCGCACCGGGGCGGTGAGCGGCAAGGCTTTCGCGGCGGAGGCGACCGTCACCTTCACGTGCCGCAAGCCTGGCCACCTTCTCTTGCCCGGCAAAGACCTTTCAGGGGCTTTGGACGTTTTCGATATCGGCATTCCCGCGCGCCTCCTTGCCCATCACGGCCGGCATATGCGGGTGAACACGCCTGCCATCTGGCGTCTCGCCTTGCCGGCCGAGAACGGCGCGACCCATAAATATGTCCGCGGCCATCTCGCCGTCTTTTCCGGGCCCGCCAGCGCAACGGGGGCGGCAAGACTGTCGGCCACGGCTGCTCTTCGCGCCGGGGCCGGCCTCGTCACCATCCTGTCGCCGCAGGACGCCGTGCCGGCCAATGCGGCGCACCTGACGGCCGTCATGCTGAAGGTCGTCGATGACGAAACGGATCTCGCAGGCCTGCTCGAAGATACGCGCCTGAAAACCTTCGTGCTCGGCCCGGGCTTTGGTGATGCAGGCAGGGCGAGGCGTTACGTTCGCCGGATTGCCGAACACGGAGGCCGGCTTGTTCTGGATGCGGACGGCATAACCGCTTTCCGCGAAGATCCCGCGGCGCTGTTCTCCCTTTTCGCCGCGGGCAACCCACGCCTTGTCCTCACGCCGCACGATGGCGAATTCGCCCGACTGTTTCCGGACCTCGCGCAGGACGCAACGCTCTCCAAGATCGACCGCGCCTGCAAGGCAGCGGCCCGCAGCAACGCCGTCGTCATTCTCAAGGGCGGTGACAGCGTCATCGCTGCCCCGGATGGGCGCGCGCTCGTCAACGACAATGCGCCGCCATGGCTGGCGACGGCCGGCTCCGGGGACGTGCTGGCCGGCATCGTCGGCGCCCACCTTGCGCAGGGCATGGCGGTCTTCGAGGCTGCCGCGAGCGCTGTCTGGCGCCACGGCGCGGCGGGCCAGCGGGCAGGCGAGGGGTTGACGGCGGAAAATCTGCTAGCAGCCATTCCCGCCTGGCTGGATATATGAATATGGCTTGGTGCTGTCGAGAGGACGCGAACTCACGTCTTAATGGATGCGTGTCGATAAGCAGGCCCAAATGCTCTGGGCTCGCCAAGCGCCTCTCTAGTGTTCGCAAACATCAATGAGCCAATGTCCAGCACCGCCATTTTCCGCCCAAATCGGATTTCTCAGTTCACGCGCTTCTGCAGCTCCCGCGCGCCGTTCGGCGCATTCACCTTGCCCGAGGTGATGAAGAAGGCGAAGACGTCGCGTGCCGTCTTGGCCGGCTTCGTGTCGGGGTCAATCTTCGGCAGATCCGATGGTTCGCCGCCGGCAGCCCAGTCCTTGAGCCGCCCGGCCCATTCGTCGAGTGCCTTCTCGGGATAGCAGGTCTTGATGTCGTCTGAACCCTTTTGCAGGCGCGCATAGACGAAATCGGCCGTGACATCGGCGATCTCAGGATAGTCTTCGTGTTGCGCATAGACGATGGCTGCGTTGTATTTTCGGGCCAAAGCGGCGAATTCCGGCGTCATGAACGTCTCGTTGCGCACTTCGAGCGCATGTTTCAGCGTCAGGCCGTCGAGTTTTCCCGGCAGCAGCTTCAAAAAGCCTTCGAAATCGTCAGGCTCGAACTTCTTCGTCGGCGGGAATTGCCAAAGGATCGGGCCGAGATGATCGCCGAGTTCGGTCAGGCCCTGTGTCAGGAATTTTTCGACGGATTCGCCGCCGTCGGCCAGAACCTTGCGGTTGGTCGTGTAGCGGCTCGCCTTCAGCGAGAAAATGAAGCCATCGGGCACTTCGGAGGCCCATTTGGCGAAGGTCTCCGGCTTCTGCGAGCCGTAATAGGTACCATTGACCTCAATGGCCGCGAGTTCGCGGCTGGCGAATTCCAGCTGGCGCTTCTTTGTGAGTTTTTCCGGATAGAACGTGCCTTCCCACGGATCGAAGGTCCAGCCGCCGATGCCGGTTCTGATGGTGCCGGATGTGCTCATATCAGTTCTCCTCGACAGACAGGCGCGCCTCTCAAGCGGGCGCGATGAAGGGCTGCGAAATCTCGCGGAATACCGGCAGGACCTCCATGCCGGCGCAATGCGCCGTGAGCGCCGGATAGGCGGCGGGGTCGATCAGGCCGGGATGGGCTTCGCTCATATGCCGCCAGGCACAGGCGACGGCGATATCCGCGTGGGTGATGCGCCCGAACCAGGTGTCTCCCGGCCGCGCCGCACGCTCAGCATCGAGCGCCGCAAGCACAGTCGATATCTGCGAGCGGCAGCGCTCGACGAAATAGGCCGAGGGCGTTTCATGCAGGTAGCGTTCATAGAACAGGCTGACGCCCTTGTCGGCAAAGCCGGTCGCGAAGGTCATGACCTTCAGCGCCCGGCGCCGCTCCGGCTCGGCCTGCGGCAAGAGCCGCCGTTCTGCCGGCACGAGGCCGTCGAGATAGTCGAGGATGGAATTGCTGTCGGCCACCACGTCGCCATCGTCGAGCACCAGCGTCGGCACCCGCATCAGCGGGTTGACGGCCTGCACCTTCTCGCCCTCGCCGAACACCGACCAAGGGCGGTGCTCGAAGGGGAGATCGTAGAGCCGCATGGCAATCGCCACGCGGCGCACATAGGACGAATCGTACTGGCCGATCAGGATCATGGCCTATTCCGCCGCGATCTTCTTGATCGGGCGACGCTCCAGCAGTTCCTTCAGGAACTGGCCGGTATAGGAGCGCTCGACCTTCACCACATCCTCCGGCGTGCCCTCGGCGATCACTTCGCCACCGCCGTCGCCGCCCTCGGGGCCGAAGTCGATGATCCAGTCGGCGGTCTTGATGACCTCGAGATTGTGCTCGATGACGACCACCGAATTGCCCTGGTTGACCAGTTCGTGCAGCACTTCCAGGAGCTTGGCCACGTCGTGGAAATGCAGGCCGGTCGTCGGCTCGTCGAGGATATAGAGCGTGCGGCCGGTCGAGCGCTTCGACAACTCCTTGGCAAGCTTGACGCGCTGCGCTTCACCACCGGATAGGGTGTTCGCCTGCTGGCCGACCTTGATGTAACCGAGGCCGACCTGGTTCAGCGTCACCAGCTTGTCGCGCACGGCGGGCACGGCGGCGAAGAATTCCACGCCTTCCTCGACGGTCATGTCCAGCACATCGGCGATCGACTTGCCCTTAAAGGTGACGTCGAGCGTTTCGCGGTTGTAGCGCTTGCCGTGGCAGACGTCGCAGGTGACGTAGACGTCGGGCAGGAAGTGCATCTCGATCTTGATGACGCCGTCGCCCTGGCAGGCCTCGCAACGGCCGCCCTTGACGTTGAAGGAGAAGCGGCCCGGCTGGTAGCCGCGCGCCTTGGCTTCCGGCAGGCCGGCGAACCAGTCGCGGATCGGCGTGAAGGCGCCGGTATAAGTCGCCGGGTTGGAGCGCGGCGTACGGCCGATCGGCGACTGGTCGATATCGATGACCTTGTCGATATATTCGAAGCCGTCGATGCGCTCGTGCTCGGCGGGGATTTCGCGGGCCCCCATGATGCGGCGGGCGGCCGACTTGTAGAGCGTCTCGATCAGGAAGGTCGACTTGCCGCCGCCGGACACACCGGTGACCGCCGTGAAGACGCCGAGCGGAATGGAGGCCGTGACGTTCTTCAGGTTATTGGCCTTGGCGCCGACAACCTTGATTTCCTTCTTTTTCTTCGGCTTTCGGCGCTCGGAGGGCACCGCGACGGACAGTTCGCCAGACAGATATTTGCCCGTCAGCGAGGCCGGGTTGGCAATGACCTCGCCGGGCGTGCCCTGCGCGATGACCTCGCCGCCATGGATGCCGGCGGCGGGGCCGATATCGACGACATAGTCCGCCGTCAGGATCGCGTCCTCGTCATGCTCGACGACGATGACGGTGTTGCCGATGTCGCGCAGGTGGCGCAGCGTATCGAGGAGCCGCGCATTGTCGCGTTGGTGCAGGCCGATCGAAGGCTCGTCCAGCACGTAGAGAACGCCCGTCAGGCCTGAGCCGATCTGCGACGCCAGCCGGATGCGCTGGCTTTCCCCGCCCGACAGCGTGCCGGAATTGCGCGACAGCGAGAGATATTCGAGACCCACATCATTGAGGAAGCGCAGGCGCTCGCGGATCTCCTTGAGGATGCGCACCGCGATCTCGTTCTGCTTGGCATTGAGATGTTCCGGCAGCGCTTCGAACCAGTCGCGGGCGACGCGGATCGACATGGCGGTCGTCTCGCCGATATGCAGCTTGTTGATCTTGACCGCCAGGGCCTCGGGCTTCAGGCGATAACCGGCGCAGGCCGGGCAGGGCGCGGCCGACATGTAGCGCTCGATTTCCTCGCGCGACCAGGCCGAATCCGTTTCCTTCCAGCGGCGCTCGAGGTTCGGCACGATGCCCTCGAAGGTCTTCACTGTCTTGTAGGAACGCGCGCCGTCTTTGTAATTGAACTCGATTTTCTCGTCCGTGCCGTGCAGAATGGCGTTCTGCGCCTTTTCCGACAGTTCCGACCAGCGGTTGGACAGCTTGAAGCCGTAGGCTGCGCCAAGCGCTTCCAGCGTCTGGTTATAATAGGGCGAGGACGACTTGGCCCAGGGCGCGACCGCACCGTCGCGAAGCGTGCGCTCGGTTTCCGGCACGATGAGCTCGGGATCGATTTTCTGCTGACTGCCGAGGCCGTCACAGGTCGGGCAGGCGCCGAAGGGGTTGTTGAACGAGAACAACCGCGGCTCGATTTCCGGAATGGTGAAACCGGAGACCGGGCAGGCAAATTTTTCCGAGAATATGACGCGCTCATGCGTCTCGTTCAGCGACTTGTTGGCGGAGCCGCCGGCCGCAGTCTCCTCTACGGGAAGCGGTTTGTCGGTGAATTCGGCGATGGCGAGGCCATCGGCGAGTTTCAAACAGGTCTCGATACTGTCGGCGAGGCGGGAGGAGAGATCGGCGCGCACGACGACGCGGTCGACCACCACGTCGACGTCATGCTTGTACTTCTTGTCGAGCGCCGGCACGTCCGCGATCTCGTAGAACTGGCCGTCGACCTTGACGCGCTGAAAGCCCTTCTTCATCAGCTCGGCAAGTTCTTTCTTGTACTCGCCCTTTCGGCCGCGCACGATGGGCGCGAGGATATAGAGGCGCGTGCCTTCGCCGAAATCGATGACGCGGTCGACCATCTGGCTGACCGTCTGGCTCTCGATCGGCAGGCCCGTCGCCGGCGAATAGGGAACGCCGACGCGCGCAAAAAGCAGGCGCATGTAGTCGTAGATTTCGGTGACCGTGCCGACCGTCGAGCGCGGGTTCTTCGAGGTCGTCTTCTGCTCGATGGAAATGGCCGGCGACAGGCCGTCGATCTGATCGACATCCGGCTTCTGCATCATCTCGAGGAACTGGCGCGCATAGGCCGAAAGGCTCTCGACATAGCGACGCTGGCCCTCGGCATAGATCGTGTCGAAGGCGAGCGACGATTTGCCGGAGCCCGAAAGCCCGGTCATCACGATCAGCTTATTGCGGGGCAGGTCGAGATCGATGCCCTTGAGATTGTGTTCGCGTGCGCCGCGAATGGAAATAGTCTTGAGTTCGCTCATGGTGTCCAGCGTCAGAAGTCGTTGCGCATTCTTAAAAGGGGTAGACCCCTATGTAGGGATTGATCGGGGCCTGTCCATTGCGCGGTCAGAAGATTCCGTGCCCGTTTCCGATTCGGTTGACAAGAGTGTAGGGAATTATTAGAACAAAAAAAGAACGAAATTTCGCAATTGATCTGTGGATTATCTCTTTTGCGGGGCGGCGCGGCGGCGCGGCAGCCGATAAGATGCCGCATTCATGTAGTGAAATGATGTCGGGCGCCAGGAGCCCGGCGCGACAACGGGAAGTACGGGTATGGCTGGAAGCGTTAATAAGGTGATCTTGATCGGGAACGTGGGTGCGGACCCGGAAATCCGGCGCACGCAATCCGGTACGCCGATCGCCAATTTGCGCATCGCGACCTCGGAAACCTGGCGTGACCGCAACAGCGGCGAGCGCCGCGAGAAGACCGAATGGCACACCGTCGTCGTCTTCAACGAAGGCCTGTGCAAGGTCGTCGAGCAATATGTGAAGAAGGGTGCCAAGCTCTATATCGAAGGCGCGTTGCAGACCCGCAAGTGGCAGGACCAGAACGGCAACGACCGCTATTCGACGGAAATCGTGCTGCAGGGCTTCAACTCGACGCTGACCATGCTGGACGGACGCGGCGAAGGCGGCGGTGCGGGCCGGGGCGGCAACGATTTCGGCGGCGGCGCGCCGAGCTACGACGACTACGGTTCGCGTCCGTCGTCGGGTGGTGCCTCCGGCTCCAGCAGTGCCGGCGGCAACCGTTCGGGTGGCGGCGGTTCGCTGTCGCGCGATATGGATGACGACATTCCGTTCTGAGAACGGCACGAAAGGCCGGCCAAGCGCCGGCCTTTTTCTTTGGTGCAGCCGATAGTGGATGTTGCGCGGGAGGCGACGGGGGATGGAAAAGACCCAGATCGACGTGCTTTTCCTCCGGCCGGGCGAGGGGCGACCTTATCCGCTCGGGCGCATGAACGCGGTCTTCAAGGCCGATCACGGCGAGACGGGCAATGCCTATTGCGTCTCCGAATGGTGGTTGGAGCCGAAGTCATCGGGGCCGGGTGCGCATGCGCATGAAGGGAATGTCGAGTTGTTCTACGTGCTTTCGGGCGTGGCGAGCATTCTGGCCGGTGAGGACTGGCTGGAGGCGCCGACCGGCAGCTTCGTGCGCATCCCGGCAACCGTGATGCACGATTTCGAGAACCGGACGGACGAGCGCGTCGGCCTGCTCAACGTGTTTCTCCCCGGCGGTTTCGAGGAGAATATGCCGGCCATCGTTAAATGGTTTGCGGACAATCCCTGACGGACATGGATTGACACGATTTCACGCCTTGAGCCGGGCCGTCGCTGTGGAATGATCGTGTTGCCTTTTGTTTAGGAGACAGGGCGGCCAATGGTAGGCGCGGTAAACGCGTCAGCTTCCCTCTACGGCACGCTCTCGTCGACACTTTTCCCGCATGTGCGAGAATGGAGTGATGGCATGGCGCACTCCACAATCGATTGCAAAAGCCGAAGAAGCTGACGAATAGATGCGCGTGACGGTGCGTTCCTGCTGCACGGCTATAGATGGAAGATGCAACAGGCCCGGATCGAGGACGTCATGAGCAAGGATATCAGCAAGTTTCTCAGCCTCGTGCTCCGGCATGAGCCGCAAACGATCGGCGTCGCGCTGGATGCGGGCGGCTGGGTAGCGGTGGACGAGCTGATCGCCAAGGCGCGCCTTGCCGGGCGCGACATCGACGACGCGCGGCTGCGCGCCGTGGTCGCCGAAAGCGACAAGCAGCGCTTCACGCTTTCCGAAGATGGGCTGCGAATCCGGGCCGCGCAGGGGCATTCGGTGTCCGTCGATCTCGGTCTTGTGCCGATCGCGCCGCCGGACATTCTGTATCACGGAACGGCGGTCACCGCGCTGGAGGCGATCCTGCGGCAAGGCCTGTTGCCGCAGGGGCGGCAGAAGGTACATCTATCGGCGGACAGCGCGACGGCCGGAAAGGTTGGCCAGCGGCATGGCAAGCCGGTCGTGCTGACGGTTGCGGCCGGACAAATGCAGGCCGACGGCCTCGTGTTCTGGCAGGCGGAGAATGGCGTCTGGCTGACGGATGCCGTGCCGCCAGCCTATCTTTCTCAGCCGTAGCGGCTTCAGACCGCGAAGGCCGATTTCACTCCGTCCACGACGAACTGCACGGCCAGTGCCGCGAGGATGACGCCGAGCAGGCGGGTGAGGATGGCGCGGCCGGTATTGCCGAGGAAGCGGTCGATGCGATCGGCGATGACCAGCGAGAGGAACAGGATGGCGATGCAGAGCGCGAGCACGCCGATGAGGGCGGTGCGCTCCAGCGCGGAGGGGAAGGAGCCGGACAGCAGGATCGTCGCGGAGATCGCGCCGGGGCCGGCAATCAGCGGCAGAGCGAGCGGGAAGACGGCGATGTTGTGGATGTGATCACGGGTGATCGCGACTTCGCTGGTTTTTTCCTTGCGCTCGTTGCGGCGCTCGAAAATCATCTCGAAGGCGATCCAGAACAAGAGCAGACCGCCGGCGATGCGGAAGGCGCCGATAGAGATGCCGAGCAGCGACAGCACGCCCGCTCCTGTCAGCGCGAAGACGGCTAGGATGCAGAAGGCGATGATGGAGCCGCGCAGCGCCACCTGCTTGCGTTGCGGCCGCGTCATACCCACCGTCAGGCCGAGGAAGATCGGCGCGAGGCCGGGCGGATCAATGGTGACGAGCAGCGTCGTGATCGCGTTGACCACGAGATCGATAGTGAGCATGTCAGGCGTTCCCCTCGCCGTTGAACGGCCGTTTTTGCCGGCCTTGCCGCCCCATTGTTAGGCGAGCGGCGCGAGGAAGGGAAGGGTGGCCGGAAAGTGACCATGAAAATGCGCAAATTGGCGGATTTCCTGGGAAAAGCCTGTTCACAACCCCTCGTGAAATTGGCGCTTCCAGCCTCGGTAGGCTATAAAATTGCATCTGATTCTGAACAACGATCGTGACCGAAATTGACAGAACAATCGACACCCGGCGGCAAGACTCCCGGCATTGAGCCGATTTCCATCATCGAGGAAATGCAGCGGTCCTATCTCGATTACGCCATGAGCGTCATCGTGTCGCGCGCGCTGCCCGATGTGCGCGACGGTCTGAAGCCCGTGCACCGGCGCATCCTCTACTCGATGAGCGAGATGGGCGTTGACTGGAACAAGAAATACGTGAAATCGGCCCGCGTGACCGGTGACGTGATGGGTAAATACCATCCGCACGGCGACTCGGCGATCTACGACGCCTTGGCCCGCATGGCGCAGGACTGGTCGCTCCGCCTGCCGCTGATCGACGGTCAGGGCAATTTCGGTTCCATCGACGGCGACCCGCCGGCTGCCCAGCGTTACACGGAATGCCGACTTGAGAAGGCGGCGCACTCGCTGCTCGACGACCTCGACAAGGAAACGGTCAACTTCCGCGACAACTACGACGGCACGATGAGCGAGCCGGTCGTCGTTCCGGCAAAATTCCCGAACCTGCTGGTCAACGGCGCGGGCGGCATCGCCGTCGGCATGGCGACGAACATTCCGCCGCACAATCTCGCCGAAGTCATCAACGGCTGTATCGCGCTGATCGACAATCCGTCGATCGAACTGCTCGACCTGATGCAGCACATTCCGGGTCCCGATTTCCCGACGGGCGCGCTCATCCTCGGCCGCGCCGGCATTCGCCAGGCCTATGAGACGGGCCGCGGCTCGGTCGTCATGCGCGGCCGCGCCACCATCGAACCGATGCGCGGCGATCGCGAGCAGATCATCATCACGGAAGTTCCCTTCCAGGTGAACAAGGCGACGATGATCGAGAAGATGGCCGAACTGGTGCGCGACAAGCGTATCGAGGGCATTTCCGATCTGCGCGACGAATCCGACCGCGACGGCTACCGCGTCGTCATCGAGCTGAAGCGCGATGCCAATGCCGATGTCATCCTGAACCAGCTCTATCGCTACACACCGCTGCAGACATCCTTCGGCTGCAACATGGTGGCGCTGAACGGCGGCAAGCCGGAGCTGATGACGCTGCTCGACATGCTGCGCGCTTTCGTCTCCTTCCGCGAGGAAGTCGTCAGCCGCCGAACGAAGTACCTGCTGCGCAAGGCGCGCGACCGCGCCCATGTCCTGGTGGGCCTTGCCATCGCCGTCGCCAATATCGACGAGGTGATCGCGCTTATCCGTCGCGCGCCCGATCCGCAGACGGCACGCGAGCAGCTGATGGAGCGCCGCTGGCCGGCCAAGGATGTCGACGTGCTGATCAAGCTCATCGACGATCCGCGCCACCGCATCAACGAGGACCTGACCTACAATCTTTCCGAAGAGCAGGCCCGCGCGATCCTCGAACTGCGTCTCGCGCGCCTGACGGCACTCGGCCGCGACGAAATCGACGAGGAACTCAACAAGATCGGCGAGGAGATCAAGGATTACCTCGATATCCTCTCCTCGCGCCTGCGCATCATGACCATCGTCAAGGACGAACTGATCGCCGTGCGCGACGAATTCGGTACGCCGCGCCGCACCGAGATCGCCGAAGGCGGTCCCGATATGGACGACGAGGATCTGATCGCCCGCGAGGACATGGTCGTCACCGTCTCGCATGCCGGCTATGTCAAGCGCGTGCCGCTTGCGACCTATCGCGCGCAGCGCCGCGGCGGCAAGGGCCGCTCGGGCATGGCCATGAAGGACGAGGATTTCGCGACCCGCCTCTTCGTCGCCAACACGCATACGCCGGTTCTGTTCTTCTCCTCACGCGGCATCGTGTACAAGGAGAAGGTCTGGCGCCTGCCGATCGGTACGCCGCAGTCCAAGGGCAAGGCGCTGATCAACATGCTTCCGATCGAGCCCGGCGAACGCATCACCACCATCATGCCGCTGCCCGAGGACGAGACGACGTGGGAAAACCTCGACGTCATGTTCTCGACGACCCGCGGCACGGTGCGCCGCAACAAGCTCAGCGATTTCGTCCAGGTCAACCGCAACGGCAAGATCGCGATGAAGCTCGAGGAAGAGGGCGACGAAATCCTCAACGTCGAGACCTGCACGGAGCAGGACGACGTTCTGCTGACGACGGCGCTCGGCCAGTGCATCCGCTTCCCGGTCGATGACGTGCGCGTCTTTGCCGGCCGCAATTCGGTCGGCGTGCGCGGCATCAATCTGGGTGCCGGCGACCGCATCATCTCGATGACGATCGTCAGCCATGTCGATGCCGAGCCGTGGGAACGCGCCGCCTATCTCAAGCGCTCCGCCACCGAACGCCGCGCCAGCGGTGTCGACGAGGAGGATATCGCGCTGGTCGGCGAAGACGTCGGCGAGATCGGCGATCTTTCCGAGGAGCGTTATCAGGCGCTCAAGGCGCAGGAACAGTTCGTTCTGACCGTCTCGCAGAAGGGTTTCGGCAAGCGCTCGTCGTCCTACGACTTCCGCACCTCCGGCCGCGGCGGCAAGGGCATTCGCGCCACCGACACGTCCAAGACCAGCGAGATCGGCGAACTCGTCGCCGCTTTCCCGGTCGAGGACAAGAACCAGCTGATGCTGGTCTCCGACGGCGGCCAGCTCATCCGCGTGCCGGTCGATGGCATCCGCATCGCCAGCCGTGCCACGAAGGGCGTCACGATCTTCTCGACCGCCAAGGACGAGAAGGTGGTGTCCGTCGAGCGCATCAGCGAGCCGGAAGGTGATGACGAGACAGAGGTCGAGGCGGACGCCGCAGTGGCCGACGGCGAAATCGAAGCCGGCGATACGGGCGAGGGCGAGGCGTAACAGCCTCGCATCTTCAAGACACGAAAAAGCCGGACGGGCAGGGAACGACCGTCCGGCTTTTCATTTATTGCGGGTAGCCCGGAGGGAAGGCCACCCGCAGGGACGGCGGCAAAGGGGCGTGTTAAACGCCGAAGCCGCCTGCTTCTGTTTTCAGCTTTGTGGCTTTCAGCATCGCGCGATCCCGCTTCAGATCGAGGATCGTGCGCGTGAAGTCGAAAGCGAAGACCACGCTGATGAAGACCGTGAAAAGAATGGTGAGGCCGACCATGATTGCTTCCCCGCTTAGCGCAGCCACTTGCCACGCGCCGCGAGCTTCGAAGCGGCTGGCCGATCCTCTTCGCGAAGCGCATGGATCGTCGCGACGCTGAGAGCGATGAACATGGTCATGCAGAGTAGAGCGAGTGCCATTTTCGTATTCCTTCCAGCCTAAGGAAACGCGTTACTTGTTCCGTTGTGTTCGGTCGGGGAAATGCGCGATTGCCACCTTTGTTCCCGACGTCGATGGCGGTATTTATGCATGGCGCGGCTGAAGTGCTCTTGAACGACCCGTTCATGCCGCGTTCATTCTCTTGGCAGGGGACAGTTCGGGATGCGACGGAGGGCGCCCTTGCGGATCGCGGCGGACCATGACAAAAGGCGGCAAACGGGACCTTGCCGATGACAGTCGCCTTCTATCCTGGCTCTTTCGATCCGATCACCAACGGCCATATCGATGTGCTGGTGCAGGCGCTGAACGTCGCGCCCAAGGTCATCGTGGCGATCGGCATTCACCCCGGTAAGACACCGCTGTTTTCCTTCGAAGAACGCGCCGAGCTGATCCGTCTCTCCATTGCCGAGGCGTTGCCGGGGCGGGCGGGGGATGTCAGCGTCGTCTCCTTCTCCAATCTGGTGGTCGATGCGGCACGTAGCCACACGGCAGGTCTCCTCATCCGGGGCCTGCGCGACGGCACGGATCTCGACTATGAAATGCAGATGGCCGGCATGAACCGCCAGATGGCGGCCGACGTGCAGACGGTGTTTCTGCCGGCCGGTGTGGCCTCGCGGCCCATTACCGCCACATTGGTCCGCCAGATCGCGGCCATGGGCGGCGATGTCAGCGCTTTCGTGCCCGCGCCCGTCTTTGCGGCCCTCAAGGCCCGCCAGAAGGGCTGAAGCCCAATCATCCTGAACCCCTCAAGGGAGCTATCATGAACATCCTCCGTACCGCCTTCGCAGGAGCCCTGTTCCTGGCAACCACCACGAGCGCCTTCGTCGCCCAGGCTGCCGATTTCATCACCATCCAGTTGAAGGACGGCCCCGTCGTCATCGAGCTGAACGACAAGGCGCCGAAGCATGCCGAGCGCATCAAGGCGCTGGCCGCCGCCGGCGAATACGACAACGTCGCCTTCCACCGCGTCATCAAGGGCTTCATGGCCCAGACCGGCGACGTGCAGTATGGCGACATGGCCGATGGCTATCAGGCCGGCGCGGCCGGTACAGGCGGCTCCAGCCAGCCGGACCTGCCGGCGGAATTTTCCGACATCCCGTTCGAGCGCGGCACGGTCGGCATGGCCCGCGCGCAGGATCCGAACTCCGCCAATTCGCAGTTCTTCATCATGTTCGCGCCCGGCGATTTCCTGAACGGCCAGTATACGGTCGTCGGCAAAGTCGTGTCCGGCATGGAGAACGTCGACAAGATCAAGCTCGGCGACGACGCCAACAATGGTTCGGTGACCGACCCCGACCGCATGGTGAAGGTCACCGTCGGCAAATAATCCACTTTTTGGTGTGTCGTCCGTTGCAATCGCGAAACGGCGACACACCTTTTGCATTACACCTCAAAGGAGAGACACCATGGCCGAGATCAAGGATCCGGAAAACACCGTCATCATGGAAACCACCAAGGGCAAGGTGGTCATCCAGCTGCTTCCGGATCTCGCACCGGGCCACGTCGCACGGATCAAGGAACTGGCGCGTGAAGGCGCCTATGACGGCGTCGTCTTCCACCGCGTCATCGAGGACTTCATGGCCCAGACGGGCGACGTGCAGTACGGCAAGACCGGCGGCAAGGACTTCAACCCGGCCCGCGCCGGCATGGGTGGCTCCGACAAGCCGGACCTGAAGGCCGAATTCTCCAACATGAGCCATGTGCGCGGCACCTGCTCCATGGCCCGCAGCCAGATGCCGAACTCCGCCAATTCGCAGTTCTTCATCTGCTTCACCGATGCACCGTGGCTGAACAAGCAGTACTCGGTCTGGGGCCAGGTCATCGAAGGCATGGAAAACATCGACAAGATCAAGCGCGGCGAGCCGGTTCGCGATCCCGACACCATCGTGTCGTTCAAGGTTGCCGCCGACGTAGCGGCCTGATAGAACGCCGTCGATTTCGACCGCGTCCGTTTCGGCGGGCGCGGTTTTTCTTTGTGCGCTTTTCAAGGACCGCCACCATGGCTGCTTTCCTCTGGGCGCTGCTCGCCATCGCGGCCGGCGCGTGCATCGCAATCCAGGCTCCCATCAATGCCATGCTCGGCCGCGGCCTCAGCATGCCGGTGGCCGCAGCCTGCGTCTCGTTTCTCTCGGGCGCCATCATTTTGGCCGTGGTCGTCGCGGCCACCTCATCCTTCGAGGGCCGCTCGCCGGATTGGCGCGGGCCGGACCTCTGGCTCTACATCGCCGGCGGCGCACTCGGCACGGTCTATGTCACGACCGCCATTTTCCTGACGCCGCGCATCGGTGCGGCCGCCGTCATGGCCTTTGCCGTCTCCGGCCAATTGCTGGCCGGCATTCTGCTGGATCGCATCGGCTTCCTCGGCATGGCCGTGCGCGAAATCTCCGTCGGCCGTATCGGCGGCGCGATGCTGCTCGTCGCCGGCGCGCTGATGATCCGCTTTCTCTGAGGCTGCCATGCGTGTCGACCTCTTCGATTTCGATCTGCCGGAAGAAAACATCGCGCTTCGCCCGGTGACACCGCGGGAAGCCGCGAAGCTGCTCGTCGTGCAGCCGGGCAATGCAGCGCTCTATGAGGATCACACTGTTGGCGACCTGCCGTCGCTGCTGCGCGCCGGCGACGCGCTCGTCTTCAACGATACGCGCGTCATTCCCGCCCAGCTCGAAGGCATCCGCCATCGCGACGGGGCGGGCGGCCAGAAGGTATCGGCCACGCTGCATATGCGCATTGCCGGCGATCGCTGGAAGGCCTTTGCCAAGCCCGGAAAACGCATCAAGCTTGGCGACCGCATCACTTTCGGCGACGATCTCTCGGCAACCATCGAGCAGAAAGGCGAGGGCGGCGAAATCACCCTGCATTTCGATGCCTCCGGACCGGAACTCGACCGCGCCATCGCCATGGTCGGCCATATTCCGCTGCCGCCCTATATTGCCTCCAAGCGCGCGGAAGACGAGCTGGACCGCAAGGACTATCAGACGATTTACGCGCGTGAGGAGGGGGCCGTCGCGGCCCCTACGGCCGGCCTGCATTTTACGGATGCGCTGTTCGAAAAGCTCGATGCGCTGGGCGTGGAGCGTCATTTCGTGACGCTGCATGTCGGCGCCGGCACCTTCCTGCCGGTTAAGGCCGACGACACGACCGAACACGTCATGCATGAGGAGATCGGCTACGTTTCCGAGGAGACCGCCGCCGCGCTCAACGCCGTGAAGGCGAGGGGCGGGCGCATCGTCTCCGTCGGCACGACGTCGCTGCGCCTGCTCGAAAGTGCTGCCGATGAAGACGGTACGATCAAGCCGTGGTCCGGTGCGACCGGCATCTTCATCACGCCCGGCTACCGCTTCCGCACCGCCGATATCCTGATGACCAACTTCCACCTGCCGAAATCGACGCTGTTCATGCTTGTCTCGGCCTTTTCGGGCCTCGAGACGATGCGCGGCGCCTATGCGCACGCGATTGCGACCGGCTACCGCTTCTATTCCTACGGCGACTCCAGCCTGCTTTTCCGGGACCACCGATGACCGAAACTTTTCAGTTCAAGCTTCTCGCCACCGATGGCAAGGCCCGCCGCGGCGAGGTCTCCATGCCGCGCGGCACGATCCGCACGCCAGCCTTCATGCCCGTCGGCACGGTCGGCACGGTCAAGGCGATGTATCTCGATCAGGTGCGCGATCTCGGCGCCGATATCATCCTCGGCAACACCTATCACCTGATGCTGCGCCCCGGCCCTGAGCGCGTCGCGCGCGTCGGCGGTCTGCATGAGCTGATCCGCTGGCCGCATCCGATCCTCACCGATTCGGGTGGCTTTCAGGTCATGTCGCTCTCGGGCCTGCGCAAGCTCGACGAGCAGGGCGTGACATTCAAGAGCCATATCGACGGCGCGCTGCACCACATGTCGCCGGAGCGCTCGATCGAGATCCAGGGCCTGCTTGGCAGCGATATCCAGATGCAGCTCGACGAATGCGTGGCGCTGCCGGCCTCGCCGAAGGAAATCGAGCGCGCCATGGAAATGTCGCTGCGCTGGGCCGAACGCTGCAAGGTGGCCTTCGGCGACCAGCCGGGCAAGGCGATGTTCGGCATCGTGCAGGGCGGCGACATCCCGGATCTGCGTGTCCGCTCCGCGCAGGCGCTCTCCGAGCTGAACCTCAAGGGCTACGCCATCGGCGGCCTTGCCGTGGGCGAGCCGCAGGAGGTCATGCTCGACATGATCGACACGGTCATTCCGCACATGCCCTTCGAAAAGCCGCGCTACCTGATGGGCGTCGGCACGCCGGATGACATGCTGAAATCCGTCGCGCGCGGCGTCGACATGTTCGACTGCGTGATGCCGACCCGCTCCGGCCGCCATGGCCTCGCCTTCACCCGCCGCGGCCGCATCAACCTGCGCAACGCCCGCCATGCGGAAGACATGCGCCCGCTCGACGAGCAATCGAGCTGCCCGGCCGCCCGCGACTATTCGCGTGCCTATCTGCACCATCTCATCCGCGCCAACGAGTCCCTCGGCGGCATGCTTTTGACCTGGAACAACCTGTCCTACTATCAGGACCTGATGGCCGGCATCCGCAAGGCGATCGAGGAAGGCCGCTTCGCCGACTTCATGGCGGAGACGCAGGAAGAATGGGCGAGGGGCGATCTCGCTCCTCTTTAAGAGGATGGCTCAGATTTCCGGACCGGGCGCGGCGTGCACCATGTGCACGCCGTTGATCTTGTAGCTGCCATCCGGCTGCTTCAGGAGCTGGTAGAGCGCCGTCCAATCCTTGCCGTCGGGCCCGGAAATCAACACCTCCTGCACCACCATGTCACCCTCCACCTTGGAACGGCCGAAGGCGAAATTGCCGGGACGATAGACCGGCCCATAGCCCTTCTTGACCATGTCGAAGAACGCGGTTTCGTTCGGGAACTTTCCGCGAATGGTGGGTGATGCGAAGGAATAGGCGGTCTTCGCATCGTCGTTCAAGAAGGCGGCGATCTGGTTCTGGATGATGTCCTGCGCCGTATCGACGGGCTCTTCCGCATATGCAAACAGGGGCATGGAAACGCAAAGAAACACGGCGACAGGCAATCTCATGACGCACACTCCTGTTTCGATGACGGCACAATAACACGGAAATGCGCCGGGCGCTTGGAATGTGACGCCAAGACCTTAAAGTGATTTCTCGAAGTTAAAACTATTTACAAACATAGAGATACATTGATTAATTAAAGCGGTTTAGTGGAGTAGGATACCCGCAATATGTGTCAGGCTGCGACCTTTCTCAGGATCACGACCTCGGAGCCCTGGTAGATCGCGCGCGCGGTTTCTTTAAATCCGTGTCGGGCGGCAAGGGTCAGCGACGCGGTATTCTGCGGGTCGATGATGCAGGTGATCGGCATGCCGGGACGGGTCTCGTCGGCCCAGGCCCACATCGCCACCAGCGCTTCGCTGGCGAGGCCCTGACCTTGCATCTCCGGCAGCAGGCCCCAGCCGGCTTCCAGCGTGTCCTCGATGCCGGGCACCATCATCCGCCGCATCTCATGAAACCCGGCTTCGCCGATGAGACGGCCCGTGGCCTTGTCGGTGATGACCCAGAAGCCAAAGCCCATCACCTGCCACATGCCGACATGGCGCAACAGCCGCGTCCAGGATTGCTCACGCGTCAGCGGCACGCCACCGATGTAGCGCACGATATCAGGCAGAGTCCACATCGCGGTCATGGCGTCGAGATCGCCCGGTTGAAAGCCACGCAAAACAAGGCGGCTGGTTTCGAGCACGGGAATGTCGGTCATATGGGTATCGCTGTTTAGGATGTGTGTTGCGGCGGGAGCAGCAGGCTACTATGGATTCCTTATCACAGTCGACACCGGGTCAGGGAGTTGTCCTGGTGGAATCACGCGTGATTCACGGCAATCCAGAGATCACATAAGATAGATTATGGAACTAACGAATTTGCCAAGAGGCCGGAAAAGCCCTGGAAATCCGGTTTGTGCCTTGACCCGGAACCGCCCCCAGCCGTAAGCGAAACGGCAGACGGAACCAACAGCGAAAGCCAGCCACGATGAGCGATTTGCGCATTCTCTCCGACGCCCATATCCCGGAACTGCCGAACCGCTACAAGGGCAAGGTCCGCGAGAATTACGATCTTGCCGACGGCAGCCGCGTCATCATCGCCACCGACCGCCTCAGCGCCTTCGACGTCATCCTGACGGCCATTCCCTTCAAGGGCGAAGTGCTGACGCAGACGGCGCGCTACTGGTTTGAGGAAACTGCCGATATCTGCCCGAACCATGTCCGGTCCTATCCGGACCCGAATGTCGTCATCGGCACGCGGCTCGATATCCTGCCGGTCGAAATCGTCGTGCGCGGCTATCTCGCCGGCACCACCAGCACCTCGATCCTGACGAAATACCGCAAGGGCGAGCGCGAGATGTACGGCATAACGCTGCCGGACGGCCTGCGCGACAACGAGAAGCTGCCCGAGCCGATCATCACGCCGACCAGCAAGGCCTTCAACGGCGGCCATGACGAGCCGCTATCCGGTCAGGAAATTCTTGAGCAAGGCCTGTTGACGGCCGAGCAATGGGAAACCGTGTCGCGCTATGCGCTGGCGCTGTTTGCGCGCGGCCAGGCCCGTGCGGCCGAACGCGGCCTGATCCTCGTCGATACCAAATATGAATTCGGGACGGACAAGGACGGTCGCATCGTGCTGGCCGACGAAATCCATACGCCAGATTCGAGCCGCTACTGGATCGCCGAGAGTTACGAGAAGAGTTTTGCCGAAGGCGGCCGCCCGGCGAGCTTCGACAAGGATTTCGTGCGCGCCTGGGTTACCGAGCGCTGCGATCCCTACAAGGATCCGATCCCGGAAATCCCGCGCGATCTCGTCGAACAGACCTCCAAGGTCTATATCCAGGCCTATGAGCAGATCACCGGCAAGACGTTTGCACCCGACCTTTCGGGCGCGACGGTGCTGGAGCGCATCCGCACGAACCTGAAACCCTATTTCGCCTGATCGTCCGAAACGTCGATCTCGAAACGAAGACCATCAAACGCCGGTTCGACATGGTCCGGCGTTTCCTTTTGCACCGTGTCGTAATCGAGCGGCACATGCATGTGGGTCAGGATCGCGCGCTTCGGCTTCAGCCTTTCGATCCAGTCCAGCGCCTGGCTGAGCGACAGATGGCTGGAATGATAGCGGTATTGCAGCGCATCGACGATCAGCACGTCGAGGTTTGCGAGACGCGGCACGGTCTCTTCCGGAAAATCGCTGACATCAGGGCAATAGGCGATATCACCGATGCGAAAACCCAGCGAGTGGATGGAGCCATGGATCTGGAGATGGGGCTGGAAAGTTATGGCCCCCCCTCGCCCATGGATCGTCACCGGCGCGTTCCGCGGCTCGATCAGGTTCTCCGTCACGATCGGTGGATACATGCTGCCGGCGGGCGTTTTCAGGCAATAGCCAAACCCTTCGCGGATGCGCTCCATCGTGGGTTCGTCGGCCCAGATCGGCACCTGCCGATGGTTCTGCAGCACGAAGCCCCTGATGTCGTCGATACCGTGGATGTGGTCGGCGTGCGGGTGCGTATAGAGCACCGCATCGATGGTTTCGACGCCGGCTGCGATCATCTGCATGCGGAAATCCGGGCCGGTATCGATGACGACGGTCGTCACGCCTTCCGGGCCGAACTGCTCGACGAGGAAGGCCGCACGGGTGCGGCGATTCTTCGGGTTCGTCGGATCACAATCGCCCCAGTCGCCGGTGATGCGCGGGACGCCCGGCGAGGAGCCGCAGCCGAGAATGGTGAAGCGCCGCCGATAGGCCACGGCTACACCCGCGGCATCTTCGAGAAGATGCGGAAGGCGTTTTCCGTGGTGATGCGGGCGATCTCCTCCACGCTGACGCCGACGGTTTCGGCCAGAACGGCGGCCGTATGCGCGACATAGGCCGGCTCGTTGCGCTTTCCACGGAAGGGTTTCGGCGCGAGATAGGGCGCGTCGGTTTCCACCAGCATGCGCTCCAGCGGCACGGTCTTTGCGATCTCGCGCAGCTCTTCCGATTTCGGGAAAGTCAGGATGCCGGAAAAGGAAACGTAGCCGCCGAGTTCCACGCCGATGCGGGCAAGCTCCGGGCCGGAAGAGAAGCAGTGCAGCAGGAAAGGAAAGGCGCCCTTCGCCGTTTCCTCCGTCAGGATCGCCGCCATGTCCTCGTCCGCCGAGCGGCTGTGGATGACGAGCGGCAGGCCGGTCTCGCGGGCGGCGGCGATGTGGTTGACGAGGCCGATCGCCTGCGCCTCGCGCGGCGCGTTGTCGTAGAAATAGTCGAGACCCGCCTCCCCGATCGCCACGACGCGCGGATGCTTGGAGAGTTCAACGAGTTCGGCGACCGTGACGTCCAGTTCCTCGTCCGCATTGTGCGGATGCGTGCCGACCGAGCAGAACACGGATGGATAGGTTTCCGCGATCGCCAGGATATCCGGGAATTTCTTCACCCGCGTCGAGATGGTGATCATCTGCCTGACGCCCGTCGCGTGTGCGCGCGCGACGATATCGTCGCGCTCCACGGCGAAATCCGGAAAATCCAGATGACAATGGGTATCGATCAGCATGTCGGCCTCAAGCCTCGGGTGCGACGTAGCGCGGGAAGACCGGGCTCGGCGCTTCCAGCGGCGTGCCGGCAACGAGACGGCCCGCCTCGCCCAATGCGGAGAAGTCGCGCTTCTCGACTGGAGCCGCCACGAGATCGAGCAGCTTGCGGCTCGATTGCGGCATGTACGGCTGCAGCAGGATGGCGATCTGGCGCACCACTTCCGCCGTCACATAGAGCACGGTACCCATGCGGACCGGATCGGTCTTCTTCAGAGCCCAGGGCGCCTCGCCGGCGAAATAGCGGTCGGCCTCCGAGACGACGGCGATGATGGCCGCCAGCGCCTTGTGGATCTGCTGCTTGCCCATTTCTTCGCGGGTGATCGCGTACAGCGCATCGACGGAGGCGAGCATGGTGCGGTCGGCATCGGAGAGGTCGCCGCATTCCGGCACCTGGCCGTCGCAGTTCTTAACGATCATCGACAGGGAGCGGCTGGCAAGGTTGCCGATGCCGTTGGCGAGGTCGGAATTGATGCGGGTTGCGATGCCCTCCTCGCTGTAGCTGCCGTCCTGGCCGAAGGAGACCTCGCGCAGGAAGAAGTAGCGGATCGGGTCGAGGCCGAAATGGTTCACCAGATTGACCGGGTCGACCACGTTGCCCAGCGACTTCGACATCTTCTCGCCCTTGTTGAGCAGGAAACCATGGGCGAAGACGCGCTCCGGCAGCGGCACGCCCGCCGACATCAGGAAGGCCGGCCAGTAGACGGCGTGGAAGCGGATGATGTCCTTGCCGATGATATGGATATTCGCCGGCCAGTATTTTGCGCGCGGTCCCTCGGGATCGGTGAGATAGCCGGTCGCGGTGACATAGTTGGTCAGCGCATCGACCCAGACATACATGACATGAGCCGGATCACCCGGAACCGGGATGCCCCAGTCGAAGGTCGTGCGCGAAACCGACAGGTCCTTCAGGCCCGACTTGACGAAGGAGATCACTTCGTTACGGCGCTCGGCCGGACCGATGAAATCGGGGTTGTCCTCGTAGTGCTTCAGGAGCTTGTCCTGATAGGCCGAGAGCTTGAAGAAGTAGCTCTCCTCCTCCACCCATTCGACGGGCGTGCCCTGCGGACCGTAGCGCACGCCGTCGTCGCGCTTCTCGGTTTCGCTTTCCTGATAGTAGGCCTCGTCGCGCACCGAATACCAGCCGGCATAGCCACCCTTGTAGATGTCGCCATTGGCTTCCATGCGGCGCCAGATCTCGGCGCAGGCCTCGTAGTGGCGCTCCTCGGTCGTGCGGATAAAATCATCATTCGATGCATTCAGAAGAACGGCCATCTGCTTGAATTCGGCGGAGTTTCTATCCGCGAGTTCGCGCGGCGAAATACCTTCCTTGCGCGCCGTCTGCTGCATCTTCTGGCCATGCTCGTCCGTGCCGGTCAGGAAGAATACGTCTTTTCCGTCGAGCCGCTGGTAACGCGCCATGGCATCCGTCGCGATGAGCTCATAGGCATGGCCGATATGCGGCTTGCCGTTCGGATAGGAAATGGCGGTCGTGATGTAGAAGCGGTTCGTGTCGGTCATGGAGGTGCGTTCTGTCTTCGGTTGTGCAATGCCGCAAGGTATTAGACCATGCAGGCGCAGAGGGAAACAGCAAGTTGATTTAAAGCGACGCCCTGATGTCGTCGAGCACGGTGATGATCGTCTGCTTGCGATCGAGATTGTAGCCCTGCGCGATGGCGATGCGCTCGCCGAGCTGCGAGGACAGGTGCGCGAGGCGATCGGCGCGGGCGATGTCGCCGGCAAGCGCTGCGGTGCGGGCGGCGTCCGTCACGAAATCGGTAGCGTGCTGGCAGAAGAACGAGAAGACGGTTTCGCTGTCCTTGGCGGAGAGCACGTCGGCGAGTTTGTGCACATCGCGGCGCGGCGGCTCGGCGGGCGCGGCGACGATGGTGCGGAAAGCTTCCACGATATCGAAGCCGCCGTAGTTGGTGAGCTTGAGGGCTTCGGCAACGCTGCCATGGGCGGCGGCGATTACCTCGCCTGCCCGCGGGCCGCTCGGCGTCGCGCCGAGGCTGTCGAGCGCCGCGGCAAGGTCGTCTTCCGGGAGCGGCGACAGCGCGAGCGGCAGGCAGCGCGAGCGGATGGTCGGTAGCAGCTTGCCCGATGCATGGGTGAGCACGAGGAAGAGCGAGCGCTTCGGTGGCTCCTCGAGGATCTTCAGGATGGCGTTGGCGGCGTTGCGGTTGAGATCGTCGGCCGGGTCGATGATGACGATGCGCCAGTTGCCCGTGCCGGACGTCTGCGCCAGGAATTTTCCGGCCTTGCGCACCTCGTCCACGGTAATCGCCGATTTCACCTTCCCGCTCTTCTCGTCCACTGGCCGCGTGAGATGCAGCAGGTTGTGCGAGGCGCCGGCGGCGAGCTGGCGCGTGATGGGGGAAGACGGCGACGGATCGGCGATACGGTCGGGCGCTTCGGTTGGCTCCGGATAATGCAGAACGTGGTTGGCGAAGCGGAAGGCGAGCGTCGCCTTGCCAATGCCTTCAGGTCCTTCGATCAGGATCGCATGGTGCCCCTTGCCGGAGCGATAGGACCGCGCCAGAAAATCCTGCGCTTCGGCATGGCCGAACAGTTTCGTCTGCTCGGCCGGATGCACCGCGCCATCGAGAATGCCGGGACGATCCTCGCTCACGAAACGTGCTCCGGATCGGAATGGCCGTGCGCGTTGATCGGCAGCAGCGGTTCGACGATGGCGAGCACCTGCGCGGCGATCGCCTCCGGCGTCAAGGTCGCGTCCACCACGCGGCAGCGCAGCGGTTCGCGCTCGGCGATATCGAGAAAGGCTTCGCGACGCTTCTCGTGCGTCTCCAGCTCTTCCTTTTCGAAGCGGTCTGGTTCGCTGCCCGTGTCGACATCGGCGCTCCGCTTTCGGGCACGCTCGAGGCCGATAGCGGCGGGGAGATCGAAGATGATGGTACAGTCCGGCACCACGCCATGGATCGCCACGCGCTCCAGCGCCTCGATGAGGGGCTGCTCCAGATTGCCGGTAATGCCCTGGTAGACGCGGGAGGAATCCATGAAACGGTCGCAGAGTACCACCGTGCCGGCCGCGAGTGCCGGGCGGATGACCTGCTCGACATGATCGCTGCGCGCGGCGGCAAACAGGATCGCCTCCATACGGACGCCGTAAGCCTCTGCAGAACCGGAGAGCAACACATGGCGCACGGCTTCTGCGCCTCTGGAACCGCCGGGCTCGCGCGTCATCAGCACGGTCAGCCCGCGTGCACGCAACGCCTCTGCCAGAAGCCGAATCTGCGTCGACTTTCCGGCGCCTTCGCCGCCTTCAAACGTAACAAACAAACCGGGTGCGGCCGACAAATCCTGTTTCCGTTCCAGTGGCTGCGTTCCAGCCCTTCCGACAAATCCGCCAGGGCGGAGACGAGTCGGATCACTACTAACTGATGTTTCCGGCCGGCGAAACGCTTTTCGCCCCTGGCCGGTTCATCCCGTCTCAGATCCAGAAGAAGAACAGCTCGATCAGCGCATCCAGTGCCCGCATGCGCAAGGTACCCTCGCCCACCGCGCCTGCCGTTTTCACCGGCACTTCGCGCAGAAGCTGCTTGTCGTTCCAGATCTTTAGCGTGCCGACCGCGGTGTCCGGCGTGACCGGCGCACGCACAGGCCAGGTGTAAACGACGCGGGCGACGAGCTTTTGCGAATTGTCCTTCGGCAGGAACAAGTCGACCTGTTCGCCCGCGACAAGCGGCACGGTCGAGGCATCGCCCCCATAGACGGAGGCATCGGCGATTGCTTCGCCTTGCTTGAACAGCGTGCGCCGCTCGAAGGAGGACAGCGCCCACTCGATGATCCGGCGCGATTCCTCGATGCGAACCTTGTCGTTCTCCAGGCCGCCCATGGCCAGCACCAGGTGCTTGCCGTCACGGTTGACGGCCGCCACGATGGAATAGCCGCCCTCCTCCGAGAAACCCGTGACAAAACCGGTCACGCCGATATTGAGCGCCAGCAGCGGGTTGCGGTTGCGCTGCTTGATCTTGTTCCACTCGAATTCCGGCTCGAGATAATAGGCCATGCGTTCGGGATAGGTCGTCTCGAGGTGCCGGGCGAGGTCGACCATCTCGCGCATCGTCACCTTGTTGTCCGGGTTCGGCAGGCCGGTCGCATTGGCGAAGGTGGATTTCCTGAGGCCGAGATCCCGCGCTTCCTTGTTCATGCGGGTGACGAAGGCCGCTTCCGAGCCCGCCATGCCCTCGGCGAAAATGATGCAGGCGTCGTTGGCGAACTGCACGGTGACGCCGCGCACGAGATCTTCCACGCGAATATTGGATTTCAGCGCCGCAAACATGGTAGAGGTGCGCGAGGGGGCTCCCCCGGTACGCCACGCATATTCGGTGACGGGATACTGTGTCTCCAGCGTGATCTCGCCGGCGGAAAGCGCCTTGAAAACCGTCGCCATGGTCATCAGCTTGGCAAGCGAGGCGGCCGGCACCAGGTCGTCCTCCGCACGGGCAAACAGCACCGTGCCGGTCTCCGCCTCGATGAGATAGACCTGCTTGGCCTTCACGTCGAAACCGGCCTGCGGTGCGGCAGACTGGGCGTGGGCGACGCCCAGCAACATTAGTAAGAAAAGAAGGACGGCAGAAAGACGGCGATGCATGGCGACTCCGGATGCCGTCACACTCCCACAGCCGCGCGCACCACGCAAACGGCTTTGACGCAATCCCCGCAAAAGTCCGTGAGGACCTAGCAGTGACGGTCTGCGCGGGCAATCAGCCCGCGTTGTCGGCGAGCGCGGCGAGCGGCGTCAGCTGGCCGTCCATCGTCAGGATGGCATCGAAAGCGCCTGCGGCATCGCGCACGCGCTCGTCGGCATAGGCCGCCGCATAGCTCGGCTGGGAGGAAAGCTGCGGTACGTAATTCGGCCGCTCGATCGGCAGCGGGCCGATTTCCGGCAGCAGCACGAATTGCTGTTCCATCGCCTGGAAGGCGTCGGACGTCGCCTCTGTCTTGTTGAGCGCCGTCATCGTGCTCTGGTCCGGCACGCGCAGCACATTCTCTTCCTCGGACGGCAAGCTGCGGCTGTCGGCGGATGCCACCATTACGCCGGTCGCGATCTGGCCGCCCGGATCGACGGCGGGAACACGCGAGCCCTTGGTGACATAGGAGGCCATGAGATAGGGCATGTCGTTGCCCTCCAGCGGCGCCTTGCCGACATATTGCACGCGCACCTTGGCCGTGCCGGTGCGCTTCATGTCGAGCAGGTCGGCGGTCTTGGAGGAGACGTCGATCACGCGGCCTTCGTGATAGGGACCACGATCATTGACGCGCACGACGACCGAGGTGCCGTTTTCCAGATTGGTGACGCGCGCATAGCTCGGCAGCGGAAAGGTCGGATGCGCGGCGGACAGATGGTAGCGGTCGTAGACCTCGCCATTGGCGGTGCGGCGGCCATGGAAGGCGGAGCCATACCAGGAGGCAAGGCCGGTCTTGTTGTAGCCCGGCTCTTCCTTCGGCTGATACCACTTGCCGCGAACCTGATAGGCTTTTCCGAGCTGATAGCGGCCGCCGCCCTTCGGCACGGGCTGGCCTTCTTCCACGACGCGCGGGCTTGCCTTCACGCCATATTCGGATTCAGCAAAGAATTCCTTGCTGCGGACCTTCTTCTTGGGGGCCGCGGTCGTCGTGGCACAGGCGGCGAGCCCGGCGCAGACCAGCGGTATCGTCAGCAACCTCAAGCCCAAGCCGAACCGGGTCGCATTCTTCGAGATGTTGTTGTGTCCCACGCCGCTATTGTCCCCGACGGTGCGCCAGCCAATTGCCTTGCCCCTGCAAGTTGGCCGTCAATGCCACTCAGTAAATAACAGTACGTTAATCATGCCAGTAAGATGGCAAAATTGCGAACGAACGCGTGGCCGGAGGACAGCTTCGGTGAGTTATGGTTTCTACTTGGTTAATGCATGCGGCGGGAGGCGACGTCGGCGCGCCTCCCGAAAATCCCGTCACGGTGTGCGCACTTGCAGCACATCGACCAACTGATCCGGGTCACGCACGCCGTGGCGATACAGCGTGATGATCGACCGCGCCAAAGACCGCGCCCGCGTTTCATCGAGCTTGAAGGTCTGGACGGAGGTCAACCGCGCGAAAACACCTTGCAGGATATCGAGATCCTGAGGCTCGAACATGCCGATATGCGTAGGGTCTCGAAGCACTTCCATCATTGCCGCCTCCCCTGTTCGCATCCATCCGGCAACATTGCTTTCGGGTGCTTCGCCAAACTACGAGTACAATACGTCAGCAACAAGTCGGGAAAAGTTGTACCGCCGCGCCGACATCGCTTCCGGCGCGGCATCTCTTGCGTTGACGATGCACTCAAAGCTGCTAAAAAGCCGCAGCGTCGAGAGGCAACCGCGACAGCGGTTTCAACGCTTTTCCAAAACCGGGAAAAGAAGACCGCTCGAACGATGGAAGAGTGTCCGAGTGGTTTAAGGAACCGGTCTTGAAAACCGGCGTAGGCGAGAGTCTACCGTGGGTTCGAATCCCACCTCTTCCGCCATAACCCATTGAAAAATCAACGTCTTCTCCATTTTTGGGCTTTCTGTTACACAAACTGTTACATAAACGGTTCGTGGATCACCCCATCGTTTGCCTATGTGTCGAGCACAGTTTCTGAGCTTACGACGTGATATTTGTCACGTTCCTTCGCATTGAAGTACACCTTGCGGAATTTATAATCATTTCAAGTTCTGGTCATTTTTGTTTATGCAACGCCAAAGCCTCTATAAAAAGAAAATCTCGGGTCTGGTTCGATTTAGTCTTGACGCTTGGCGATGATAGGGCTACGATTAGCCATTCCTCAAAATTTGATTGGTTCCGGACGCCATTTGGCAGCGAAACATTTGAGGTATCCGCGCACATACGAATATGAAACCGGCAACGCAAGGCGTTCGCCAGAAAGATAACCTATGGAAAAGAATTACGAACATGACAGCACATGCAGATGCGAAATATTTGGTCGTTAGAAACGGGACTTATTATTTGCGGCTCGTGGTTCCGCCCGCCAAATGGGCAAAGTACGGGAAGCAAAAATGGGAGTCGTTGCGTACCCGTTGCCCAATCGAGGCTAAGAAGAAGTTCAGCGACCGTTTCCGGGACTGGAAAAATCGCTTTGACGCACCCGACGATGGCAATGACGAACAGGTGACGCCTGAACAGACCCGCGAAGGTCAGGCGAAACTCGGTGTCTCGCGCCATTCGGATAATGAGATGGCAGCGGCAGCAGTGACGGAATCGATCAAACTGTTGGCACCACGCCTGAAGGTCGCAAAGTCGATGCGCAAGCTTTTAGCCGTTGATGCGGCAACCCTTGCAGGCGTTTACGAGACCCCCGGGTTGCGTCTCTCACAAGCGCTACACGAATACAAAGTTCTTTCAGCGGGCAAGTGGTCAAACCTCGACGCTCGGTCCCGCGACAAGAAGTGGCGTCCCTACGCCGAAGCCGTAAACTCCTTCATTGAGGTTGTCGGCGATCTTGAAGCGCTGAAGATCACCCGCCGCGACGGCTTTAAATTCGCGGCGCACCTTTCTGGGGAAGTCGATGCTGAAAGGATCAAGGTCGATACCGCCAAAAAGAAAATCATGTGGTTGAAGCTAATCCTTCAGAAAATCATTGATGTAGAGGCACCGGACGCGATCAATCCTTTCGAAAAAGTGACAATCGAGAACAACGGCGGCGAAGCTGGAAAGCGCCCTGCCTTCACCGAAGATGAAATCGTTGCGGTACGGAAGCGGATCGCGGAATCCGAAGCGAATGAGGAACTGAAGAACCTCGCAACCATCGCGGAGTGGACCGGGACGACGTGCAAAGAACTGGCTTACACGATGCCGGAAGACTGGTTCCTCGACGCTGAAGTGCCGTACGTCGCGATCCGTCCAAACGCCATGCGCGCCAAGGTGAAGGGCGGGAAAGAGAGGCACCGAGACATTCCGTTGATGCCGGTAGCTTTGGAAGCTGCGCGACGCGCCAAGGCTGATGAAGTGGGCTTCCCCGGATATCGACGCCACAACGGCTCTGAGACGCTTTCAGCTTCGTTCAATAAGCTGATCAAGGCGACGACGCCGGGGAAGACTTGGTATTCCTACCGCCACCGCTTCGCAGATGTTCTTCGCCGATCTGGCTGCAACGACACGCTCAAAGACTCGCTGATGGGTCACATGAGCGCGAACCGACACTCCATGCACTATGGCGAAGGCTACAGCTTGAAGAACAAGCAGGACGCGATGATTAAGGCGTTTGCAGAAGTCGAAAATAAACCAGAAACCAACTAACCAGCATATGAACTGAAGCGAAATCTTACATTATGAAAGACGTTCATATCCAATAGCAGGATATGAAAATGGAATACACTTACGAAACTCTCGTTCTCGACACGAAAACACGAGACGATTTTTTCAAACAGTACGACCGACTGATTGAAGGTCTGAAGAAATACAAGTTTTGGGAATCCGCTCTACGGCACAAAAAGAACCGCGACCGGATTTTCAACGAAGTGACGATGCTCGATTAAAACAGGAAGGAAAATTGGAATGACGAATGAAAATGAAGAAATTGCTTTCATCTCCGCTGACTATGACGAATTCAAGCCGGAAACGTTTCGCGGCTATGTCGTTAAACTTGGCGACGTGAAGAAGACGTTCCGGACGCTGGATGAAGCTGCAACGTATGCGGATACCCTTGGTGTCCCGTACGCGAACCTGTCCTCGCTTGATGACTATGAGATTGATCAGAAGAATATGGATGAGCGCGACTTTGCGAAGACCTGACCGCTATTGAAGCGGGTTTGGAAGAAGACCACGCGAAAGCAATAGCGCTGTTCGAACGCGTCAAGGGCTGTGAAAACCTAATGTCCTACGAACCGCCTGAGAATCAGGGCTTTCAGAACCGGAATCTGCGCTATTTTAGTGAAGTGGTACTTCGGCACCTTTGGCTGAATATAAAATCGCGTTTATCTCAACGAAATTGAAAGGCGCGGCTACGCTAAACAACAGCCGCGCCGGGTCCCCCAATGGACCTTTGAAACTATCGCGCCGCAATCGGCAGGTTGGCGTTGCCGCATGCAGCGAAATCGATCATGGGAAAACCGAGACGGGCGCGCTGAGCGTTTGCGAACGACGACGCGTGCTTCTGAAAGCGAAACGGATGACTGGACTCGCCATCATTCTCGATGACGATTACCGACCATTCCTCATTTTCAGCGAAAACCACAACAGAGCTACGTGACATAGCTTTGCCTCCTAAAATTAGGGGCGAAAGCTGTCAACTCTCATGGTCGCGCCCGTACCGATGGCGACCGGTGAAGACACCATACGCCAATGCGAACGAATGTCGAACGAAAAAGCCGGGGAGTGTTGCAAAGCACTACCCCGGCTTTGTCGCGGGGGGCTGGCTCTGGGGGAACACAACCGCGACAACTTCGAGATAGTGCCTCGCTAGGCGGCTTCAAGCCCCGAAAACGGAAAAGCCGGGGAACGTCGCAGCGCCCCGGCTTCCACCGCCGAAACCCGGGCATGGGGCTTGGGTTGGTTCCGACGATAGCGGACCTACGCACCACCAATTGGTCAAAAGAACGACCGGCGCGACGCTCGTACGGTAGCGGACATATGAAAAAGGCGCGCAATCGCTCCAGCAATCACTCGCCCTTCTCCCGGATGCCACGGAGGAGGCTTCCGTCTATTGAGATAGCGCGCCGCCGCCGTTCAAGCGCGCGTTGCTGACGTGCTGACCGAGAGGCGGCAACCCAAGCCTAATGCGCTGACCGTCCGCGAAGCTATGCGCGTGTTGCTCTATGTCGAACGAGTGACGCGTTTCTTCGCCATCCTCGACTATGAGGACAACCCATTTATCGTTTTCGTCGAATAGTTGTACCAAGTGGAAGGACATACCTTCACCTCCTGAATCGGGGCGAAGGTCGTTAAGCTCCAAAGCAGCGCCCTAAAGTATGCTGCCGATGGATTTGATGTAGTGCACCGGACAGATTTCTCAAGCGTTGACTCAACTCGTCGCTGGAACATAATAGGAACATGGCGTGCCGCGACCCGAATTGGATGGACCTTGAAAGCTACCTTGCGGGTCAGCGCGCAAGGCTCTGCGACCTTCTTCAAAGTATCGAGTTGGGCGGACACTGTTCCGCGTGTGAGCGCACAGGCAGGGTTGATAGATGGGAACTGGCGGGACGGCTCGGCAACGATCGTTATGTCACAGACTTGCGCCCTGCCCTAAGGTGCATGGGCTGCGGGAACAAGGGTACGAATTCGTGGGTGTTTTGCATGCAGGCCCGGTAGGCGGCACCTTTGTCGGTGAGTCTATATGTCCACCGGTCGGCCTCATCGTCATCGAATTCAACAAAGCCTAAATCACGAGCGCGGATTGCGGTCTTCAGCCCAACACCCGTAGGACAAAGGCGAAACTGCACGGCGTCGAGATGGTCGATCAGTGCGTGCAATCTCTTAGTCGGTTCAGCCTTTGCCAACGCGCTTCCTCCCGTCACGCCTAATCGACAACCAGCCCGATCATCTTTTTCGACACGAGCAGTCGCCGATAGCCGTCTTCCGGAAAATTGAGGATGTCAAGCAGCGACCTCAGATCAACACGAAGAAGACATTCGTAGATCGCCATGGGTGCGATGTGGTCTGCATCTAAATCCCGCCTTAGCTCTTTGCGCTGCTCTATTGCGACCGCCCTGCACTGCTCTGGCGACATTGCGAAAAAGAGGTTTTCATCGCTGCCGGGACTGACTTGATATGCGTACAAAGTCTGCATGTTTGCTCCTGCTCGCGTGCAATTACGCATAAGCATGCAAACCGGATGCATCCCGGATAAAAATTTTTGAGGACGCGGACAGCGCTATGGGATCGTGTGGAACATTGCGGGCGGTTTTTGATTTCACGGACTATGCCACGGTTTTATTTCCATATTCGCGACGGCGACGTTCATGAAATTGACCATGAAGGCTTGCTTTTTGCTTCTCTTGAAGACGCAGTTGTGGACGCCCGAAAGGCGGCGCGGGAGATGCTGGCAGAGAATCTGATTGCGAATGAGCACATCGACGGTCAGCGGTTCGAGATCGCCGACGAAACGGGCAACGTTGTCGAGACGGTGCCCTTCAAATCGGTGCTAAGGCTGAACTGATCACGGTCGATGGACCAAAAGCCAACCGATAGCCATGGCGGCGGCAATCCAAATTGCGCCAACCAAAATGAACATCATCGTCAACTGAAGATCGCTGCTCACGTGGCGCATTCTAGACGACATTTGTCGCAGTTTGAAGACGGTCGAAAGTCTGGGTTTGTTGCCGCCGTCGTGGCGTCCCATTCCAACTTTATCTATTTTTCCAAGGCGATTGCAACGTAGAGCCGCTAAAACGGCGGCATGAGCAACTTCACCTTCCTCGTCGTCTGTGCGTCTCTCGGTAGCTTCCTAACAATGGGCGGCTATGCGTTCATCCCGCGCGAATGGTACGACCCTGCCTGCAATATAAAAGGCAACATCTCGTATGATGGCGGCAAGCGCATCTTCCACGCGCCCGGTCAGCACTATTACAATGACACGCGTATAAGCACCGGAAAGGGGGAACGCTGGTTTTGCTCGGAAGAAGACGCCCGGGCGGCAGGCTGGCGGAAGGCGGGGTATTGAGGATTGGCGAAAGAAAGGGGTAAATTTACCAGTGATTTTTTCCGTTTTCCCCCAATAACACCGCCGAGAATGTAAGAAGCGGACCGCAACTTACTGATTTTACGCAGCATTATGCGCACCCCCATTTTCCACAGGCGTACGCGCAAGATATATGCTTCGCACTTCGTCCACAAACCAGCCCTTGACGGGAATCCGGGCATTGGTTCTGATGCGAAGCAGAAGCGGTCCAGAAACCAATTTTTTCTTTTTGGTGAAAGGACCGCTGCACAATGAAAGCTCCCGGCAAGATTCATTTCAAATTCCGCGACCTATTCGAAGTCACAGGTGAAGGTGCACTTGGCGTCTTCGTCGTGGCGGGACTGGCACTACTTGTGATGTCGCCGTTCGTCGCAATTGGGGCATACATGTACCTGAACTGATACGGAAGATGAGGCGAATGCGGGATATGCCTCCCCGTATGGCAATAGGGAGCGCACAATGGCAGGCGTTTGGGTTATTACGAAGTACGACGGCGTGGAGGAGATTTGGAAGCGCGAACTAAAGGAACGCGATTTTACGATTATCCAAATCCGTCACGTCATCGAAAGGCTCGCCTGCACTGACCTCACCAGCGAAGAGGTGATGGATAGCATAGACCCCGCCTTGGAGACCAACCACCTCAAATGGAACGAGGAAGACGGCGTAATCAGCGGCGGTGAGAACCCGCATTACGTCGCCAAGTATCGTCCGTGAGGGATGGCGACCGTTAAGCGAGCGCGTTCAGCGTTACGCCCCTCACCCGAACAGCCTTACTGCCATGGTGTCGCCAAGAGCAGCATAGGCAACGGAGTAGAGGCGCGACCCGTCACCTTCCTCGTATGCCGTCATATCGGTCAGACGGTACGTCAGAACGTGCATGGTTGCGCCGTAGGGGAAACGCTCATCCTCAACCCACCGTGCCGCCAGAAATGTTGGGTCATCTGATTTCTTCAAACTGAATTTGCGACCAATGACCAGAGAGCAGTGCAGCGAAGCACCCGGGCTTCGAAGCCGGTCAATGAAGTGCCGGGGTTCGAACACAGACGACCGCTTCACGAACGATATCCCAATGCGAGCAAACGGGCGGTCGGGTGACGAACGCTGGAAATAGCGCTCCTGCCACCCGCGTTCACGCAGCGCATCATAAAGCAGCTTGCCCTGTTGTATCACGCTCGTTTTCTCGCTGCACAAATCATGGAAATAAGCCGATAGCTGGCGAAGGTTGCCCGACACTTATGCGCGGATTTCCAGCGCCGCCGCCTTTGCAGCCGCACGCTTCTTTCGTTGCCATTCATTCTTGTTCGCCCGCTTCTCTTCATCGGTCTTCTTGTCGCTGCGGGTTTTGCGCTTTGGCTTCACGTATTCTGTAAGCGCCGGGACCACGAGCAATCGCGATGGCTTATCGACGCCAAAAATCTCGCGCAGTACATTAGCCAAAGCCAAATCGAGCGTCACGAACACGAGGGGCTTGGGCTTCTCGCCTTCCTTGTAACGTTTCCCATCGCGAACCGCCGTGCGGGTGAACGCTTGATACTGCATCTCGATAGCTTGCGAGACCATCAATTGAGCCTTTGAGACGCCGGCGACCGCCTCCCAAATCTTGTTATCCATGTCAGACGGATTCAACGGCGCGATATGGACGCCGATATGATGGTCTTGGAAGGCATTAATGCCGACCGGATTGGGGGAGAGTACGGTGCCATTCGGCGATGACCAATAGCCATCGTCCTTGGCGCTCAACGTCACGAGGTACTTTTGACCGGGGTATTCCTTCTCGATGGTTTCCGCCAGCGACTCCTTGAAACCATCATAGCCGACCTTCTTGTACAGGTAATTCCACGACGTGATGCCGTCTTCATTCATGTGTTGGAATTCGATCAGCGGTGCCTTGTGCGCGAAGTCGTCATAGCGCTCACCCTTGATTTCCGGATGCGGCAACCAGTTCACCTTATCACGCCAATAGTAGAACAGCTTCTGATATTCGAAATTTGCGCCCATGAACGTCACAGACTTATAGCCGCTAAGAATTGAGGGCTGAAGCCAAGCGTACAGGGTCAGCCGCTGCTTTGAATTCTCGTCATCCGGCGACATACCTTCTTCGTCACTCAATCCGGATGAAAAGTTCTCGTAATTGGTCTTCGATACGAACACCCTATGGTGCTTTGAAACACTGAGTTTGCAAATCTGGATTACATGATCGTGAAGCGTCGAATTCTGTTTGCCGAGTTCGGCATGTGCCGCCATTTCATCGGTCGCAATCACTTCAAGATAATCCGCATACTCGCACTTTTCGGCGACGATCAGATTCGCCAGAAATGCGCGCGTTCCGGATACGCCTTCGTTTAGAACGAACTTTTCGACGGGCGACGGAAACTCATCAACGATTAGGTGTTGGTCAATCGTCACCGAAACTTGTTCATCAGCGATGGTCTGGTAGAGGGCTTGAAGGGCAACCTTCTGATTGACGATTGCCACGCTCGTACGCAGGTCTTTGCAGTGTCGAACGTATTGCTCGGTGCATGTCTTCTCTTTGTTGTTCTTCAAGCTAATGACGCGCGCCTTTATGCCAAGTTCGGCAAGGTCGTCCTTTTGCTGTTCCGACAGTCCGTTCGTCTGAGTGGCAATCGTGTACTTGCCGGGATTGCGTTTGATGGACAGGTGCGAACTGTATGTCTTTCCAGACCCGGCATGTGCGCTGACTTTATAAAAGGTTGGTGTTTCAATAGTCATATGGTTTACCTCTAAATTGACTAAGTGCTAAAAACGGAAAAGGTTGTAAGGACCGGCTTGGAAAGTCCCTACTACCCTTCATTTTCGCTTTAGCTACTTAGATTTGAGGTATCGTGACTGAAACCGACTTATCGACCTTGATGATTGAAGATCGATTCCAAGCCGATTTCTTTGTCATCAAATGTATTTAGGTGCCGACCCGGTAAAGCGGGCGACGAATTTATGCGTTTTTATATCGATTGGTGCGCAATGTTCGCGTTGTTTGCAGGAATGCGCGAAATCTTTGCGTGCGGTGGAATTGGTGCCCGACTGGACATTCAAAAGATGAAGACGGGCGCAACTCATGACGGCTACTGACCGCCATCGTACCTCTTGAGGAACGGATAACCTCTTATATTATAAAGGTTAAATGTTCTTCATTTGACTTAGTGAAGCAACGGGTAACTTATTCAATAAAAGATATACAACTAGTTAGTTGGGACGCCGATAGGCGGACCAAGCCGAAGGCACATTAAGTAACAATAGGAACTAGAAGAGGTGATTCCTTACCAAAAGTTCTTTAGGGGTAAAGGTCAAACCTACCCGTCATTGTCGTCTCGTTCGCCTTACGGCTCACTCGGCTTTATGTACCCCAAACCAATAAACGGTTTTCCTTTCCACCAGTACCTACCAAATCCCATGGGATAGAATACCGCCTACGGCGTTGGGTCGCTTCGCGCCCCAAGCTAATTGGTCGTATAATTTTGGTAAAAGGAAGGACCAACCATTACCTGATGGCGAACTGATAGTTCCTGTTGAATCCTGATATTACTTGTAGGAGCCTGTTCAACGCTACCAATCATAAGGTCGAACTGGATACCACTGGTCCCTTCTGCCGACCCTGCCAACCACTGGACTTGTCTGCCGACCGCTGGAAAAGCCGAAGGCGTCAACCGTTACCGATTGGAGTCCACCCGTACCGTTCTGCCGGTATCCGCTTGCATGAGTTGCGCCCGTCTTCACAAGGAAGCCGCCGCAGTTCCGTTTTATCAAGGGGGACAACAGAGACCGCCAAAGCTGGTCAATCCGTATCCGCTCATTATACGATGTTGCCAGAAGTGCGTAAAGGCGGGGTCACGACAAAATGAACTTGGGCACACGTATGGCGGCAATCGCCATAGGGTTGGTCATCTCGACCGCCACGCCGTCATATGCGCAAGCCGTTCGCAGTTGGGGTGTTGGCACGACCGCTTGTGAAGAATTCAACAGCGATCAGGGTAAGCGATCAGCGGCTTTGGACTGGAGTGCAGGCTTTATAAGCGCCCTGAACATATGGCTGACCTACGACACAGATCGAACGACCGATCTGATGCCCAATGCCGATGTAGCAGAATTGGAGCGTAGGCTTACCGACTACTGCCGTGTACATCCCGTAGAAACCGTTGCAGATGCCCTCACCGAGATTACGTTGCGAACGATTGATAAGACGACACCAAATCCGTGACACCGGGGGCGAAACGTGTCATCGGCTTGTCATATTGCAGCGCAGAGACCGTCGAAGGATATCGCATTGCCATTCACCGAAGCTTTAGTTGATCTTCATAAACTCGCCCACCGTGAGTACCGGCTGGCGAGAGTGCTGAACTACGCCGTCTATTGCTCGCTGGTCGCGGCGGTCGCACTGTTCTTTTACTCCGCATTTTCGGGTTCCTCGCCGGTTTGGGTGGTCGCTAGTACAACCGCAGTCATGTTGTCCGTCATCGCTGGCGCATTCAGGTTCGTCTGGTACGGCACATATGACCGCTTCCTTAAGTCGATGGCGATGCAGCGCCCGGACAGCCTCTACGCGACAGTGTTTCAGGCACGGGCAAACCGCTGATCTTCTTAGCACGATACCTCCTAACCTCTCTTGATATTGCCACGACTGATTGAATTCGCCTATCCTGCTCGCCACGAGCTATGGGACGACGCGAATGACACAAGCCAAATCGAAGGCACAGCCGGAAAACCAGACCGACGCTGAAGCGACGGTGGAAATGCCCTTCTGTGGCATCATCATGCCGATATCGGCGATGGGCCCTTATGAGAAGACACATTGGGATCGCGTGCGCCTTGTGCTTGATGAGGCAATCACGGCAGCTGGCTATCGTCCGCGTCTCGTGAGTGAAAGCGAAGACATTGGTGTCATCCATTCACGCATAGTCCAGAACCTCTATGACGACCCGATTGTTGTCTGTGATGTGAGCGGCAAGAATGCGAACGTCATGTTTGAGCTTGGGCTTCGGTTAGCATTCGATAAGCCGACGATTGTCATCATTGACGACCAGACAGACTATTCATTCGACACGTCTCCCATCGAACACATCAAATACCGTGCCGACCTCAGATATGACGATGTTCGCGCTCTTCAGAAAAAGGTGACGGAAGTAATAGCGGCAACGATAGATCGTAAAGCCAAGGAGCCAGACTACTCACCTTTCATTGGTCACTTTGGGCGGTTCAAGGTTGCTGGAATTGGGACTGAGGTTATCGGCTCCAGTGACTACATCATCAGGCAGATCAATACACTCAGAGACGATATCCAGCGCTTGTCGCGCTCCAGCATGACTGAAGAGGAGCGACAATGGAATGCTGCAATTCAGATTGCACAATCGGTACTGCTCGATCCGAGTCTTGACATAACTAAAAAGAGTGCCGGTGCTTTCTTCGCGGCGAAACTCCATAGTGAATTGCGTAAGCAAAATATCGACTTAACTGAGCAGGAACAGAGAGTTATCCGGGCAAAAACTCTGGAGACGTTCAAAGAACAAGCTAAAGGAATTTTCGGGTAAGAGCGCAACCTTTGCCGCATGACGTTTTCCGCGCTCGCCGCAGCATGCTAATAGTTCAAGCTTAAACTAACTCAAAAAAGATTCAGCTTTTGCTTATGGGTCACGTGCTTGTCACGCTTGGGTCACGCTTATATCAATCACAACGAACTTCGATGATCGACATCTCATCACTGTGGCAAGCAGTGCGAGGGATCGGACGTCGGTTAAATCGCACCGCAAACACGCATGACAGTTGCGTGGCTAACCTTCATCGATTTCGCTACCGAACGGAACGACGCGCCGCCCTTCACAGCGTTGCGCGCCTCGATCTTTTGCGCATCTGAGAGAGACTTCGGACGACCAAGCACCTTTCCCTCAGCCTTGGCTCTCGCGAGGCCCGCATTGGTACGCTCAATGATTAGGTCGCGCTCGAACTCACCAAATGCCGCGATAATCTTGAATAACATTCCGCCGATAGCTGTCCCCATATCGAGACCGGCGAGTGCAAGGCAGTGAACCTCTATTCCGCGCTTGGAAAGCTCCTCGACTGTCTTCTGCACGTCGTAGGCATTTCGACCGAGACGATCCAGTTTCACAACGACCAGTCGGTCCCCTTCTTCCATCTTGTCGAGAAGGGCCTTGAAGATCGGACGCTCATCGGCAGGCTTTGAGCCGGAGATGCTTTCTTCGAAAATGCGGTGTGGGGCGACTTCAAATTTGGCGCTAATTTCCAGCATCTGGTTTGCCGTTGTCTGCTCGTTCGTGCTTACTCGGCAGTACGCAAAGGTTCGGCTCATTCGCAACAGGTCTCCAAAACTGGTTCAAATACCTGTCACAAAATAACAATGGTTCATAAATCAGTCAAACACGTTTTTGAACCACCGAAACACTATGATTTCACAATGGTTCGATATCGGTCGTTTTTGAACCGCCCAAGTACGCGAAGAATGGATTAGTAACGACAACTGAATGCTGGCAGCTCATCGTTCTTAGGTCCGGTATTCCGCAATCCAACTTACCTTGCGAGCGTTGAAGACGATGCCCTCAGCGACAGAGACGTGAGTACAGCCCTGATAGCAAAGAGCCCCCCCTTGTACGACTTGCTCTGCGCACCCAAGAAGCCGCCTACAAGTAGAGCCTTTTCTGTTGACCATTTCATATGGTGCAACTCTACATTTTGAAGTCACTCCAAAAATCGCTACACTGGCATCACTTTTTGATGGCGAGGGCAGAATGAGTGATATCGTAGACATGAATAAGGTCGCCACAGCAGCATTCACGTCCTTAGTGACCAACGCATTTAACAGCGTGAGCGCGAAAGCCACATCAATGGCAAAGGACGCGTGGGCGAAAATATTCGAAGATTTTGCGCCGTTCATGAAAGATGCGTATCAGCGAAACGCCTACGTTAGACTTCTTTCGCAAAAGGATAAAGACGTCGAGTTATACTCAGTATACGTGCAGTCAGCGTTTACATGCGATAACAATATTGTTGATGACGAAAAGGTAATTTATCGCGTACGTGAGGGAAAAAATGTCGTTATTAACGGCAATGGGGGCGCTGGAAAGACATTTTTCATGCGCCATCTTTGGCTTACATTATTTAAAAACGCCGGAGAATTGACACCGATATTTATAGAATTGAGAAAATTAAACGATCTCACTAATTTCGATCTTAAATCATTCATTCGTCTCTCGATTTCGAGGAAAAAGGAGCTCGACAATGACTTGTTTTCCTACTTTTGCAGTTCAGGACGATTTTGTTTTATTTTAGACGGCTTTGATGAAATAGTTCAGTCACAGCGAGACTCTGCTCAACGCCAAATATTACAGTTGAGCAGTGACTATCCATTATGCAGATTTGTCGTTTCGAGCCGGTACGAGCGTCGATTTGCGGGCTGGCAGAACTTTGACCTGTATGAGTCCCTTCCGTTCGACCTTGCAAAAGTTAAGCGACTGGTTGAGCTTGTACCATTTGAGCCCTCAGCAAAAAAACTTTTCCAGAAGCAACTTGATGAAGAGTTCTACGAGCAGAACAAGAGCTTTCTCTCAAATCCGCTATTAGCAATCATGATGATGATGACATTTAAGGAGAATATGGACATCCCACGGCGGATGAATATATTTTACGATCAAGCTTTTACCACCTTATTTCAGTGGCACGATGCAACAAAGGCATTTAATCGCGAAAAAACTCTTGATATCGACGAATTCCAGCGATCTTTTGCAAGTTTTTGCTTGCTTAGTTACCATCAAGAAAAATTTGAATTCACAAAATCCGAGGTGATCGACCTCATCAATAAAAGTAATAAATTGACCGGAATATCGAAAAAAGCCGAAGACATATTAAAAGACTACGAGGAAACGGTAAATCTTCTCAAACAAGAGGGATTGAAATATGTTTTCATTCACCGATCATTCCAAGAGTATTTTTGCGCTTACGCAATAACGATTTTAAATCCGAGCAAATTTCCCGAAATTTTCTCTGGAATAAGGAACCGGCACGACGATAGCGTCCTCCTTATGTGCTTCGAAATGAACAAGGGAATCGTCGTCGATGGATACATAAAGCCTTTGTTCAATAAAATCGCTGCTGCAGATATATTTACAAGAAGCAAAGAGCTTCGATACGATTCACTTGCAGCGGTTTCTGCTTACTATGGCATACATTTGTCCGCCGGGAACGAGCATAATAATCGCACAGTCGAGTCAATTAGCTATTCCATGAATCCGGATGTTGAAGAACTTATTAATAACATCAATCGACTGATGGGACATCGCGCGTTTGGCATACATCACTCTGGCGCTCTCATGTACGCTCACGAGATATTTATGGTATGCGAGGAGATCGCTAAGAGCGTCAATTTCAAGAAGGATCTCTTCCTTGCCTTGACCTTCGGTGATGATGACATTGTCGTTGAGGTCTCGGCTGTTGAAGACCATACAACTAAGAACGACGACACAGAGAAGCTCCGGGAGCGAGTTCAATCTGCTTTGAAAAAGCGCGAGAGCCGGCTCGCTAAGATTAATTCCCGAGTTGGGGACGAGTTAGACAATGTACGCGTGTGGTGCGAGCAAGAAATAAATCTCTCTGACAAGCGAGAGCAGTCTCTCGACACAATATTGGGACTATAGGATCACACTAATTTGATATGACTTATTTTATGAATTCCTTGGTAAGGATTATTAGCATATGGGAATAAGAAATGGAATATCGAGGCAACTATTATTGCTCCGTATTTTACCCGAGAATGCTATGCCATACCAAGCGAGTTGGAATTAGTTGATCAAGTTTGGGAATGCTCAATGCATCAAGCGTTTTTTCAACTCAGACGTCATGACCATGAAATCTTCCCAAGCACACCGTTCATAGCTTCTCATTTTCCATTTGAAACAGATGCAGCAAGACACGCCAAATCTCCTCAGCGCCCTCTTTTCGTGGCGGCCTCGTGATAAGACGACGCCAGCCGAGAATTTCTTGACAGAAGCCTTTGTGCACACTCTGCGCTTAAACGCAGCTTTTCGGGCTGAATGGCTAAGATCGATCATCGGCAAGGAAATTGATTCCGAGAGCGTAGAGGTTTCGACCCGCACCACATACAAGAATGAATTGACGAACACCTCGATTTACCCGGATATCCGAATTCGCGGCGACCTAGCCTCCGGGGCAACCTTCACGATACTGGTAGAAGTGAAATGGGACGCCCCCTATTCGTTCGATCAAATCGCGAAGTATGACCGACTCTTGGCGGGGAGCCTTGAGGCGCACCTCGTTTTTATTTGCGCCCGCTCACTTCAATGGCGAGCAGCAAGGCAAAACGCGGCTAGAATCCAGCACGCACGATTTCATGTCTTTAAATGGGAGCAGATTTTTGAGCAATTGCAACGCGCTTCCTACGAGTGCGCCTTCACCGAGGAGTTAATTGGCTTCATGCGAAATCAAGGTCTAAACCCCGGCGAGCCAATTACACTCGAAATGACGGCGGCGTATCTAGTTGCCAAGCCGTTCATGCCGCGCTTGGAGCGTTATGCAAACAAGCTAATGCATGAGTTCGATTGGGGTTTCCTGCCTCATGCGTACCGTGACCCTTCGAAGCTCGACATTCGGAGTCGGTGGGGACGCCTCGCACTTGAATTCGCACCAGCGCCGTCATGGAACGGCGCTATCACCATAGGCTTTTTGTACGACAACAGTGACCACAAAGTGCCATTCGCGGACGGCAGCGGGAACAGCGTCGATTTGTTCATGCGGATCGAGGCGCAATCCAGCATTGCTGGTAGGTCAGCGGCGAACAAGGCGATCAACGCGAAGCTCACGGGTTTGCGAGAAACTGGCGGCGTAGTGCGCTACGAAGGCGATGGCATCAATCGAAACTCACATACGCTTGTCATCGTGCAACGGAGCCTCACCGATCTTCTTGTTGGCAATGAAGACGAACAACTCCAGCAGATGCATGACCAAATCCTACGATGGTCTAATGCTTTGTTCGCTGATGGAACCGTCGCTGAGGCGCTAGCAAAATTGGGAAGTCCGGCAGCTTAATCGCCTTGTCTAAATTGAGCGCTGCTCGTAAGCGCGGGCATCAGAAAGGATCATCATTGCAATCAAACGGGTTTGGTCGCGGGAAGCAGAGCATCTTCATCAGCATAGCCAGACGCGATAGCAAGCGAGCAGCGGGGATACTCTCTCTGATAGTAACGGATACCGCCCCGGGTCGGGTCGATATGTTATGGGAGCGCTGGTCTGCGCGGTGCGGCGACGATGGAGATATCGTATTCGAGCTCTCTAGCCTCCTAGGTATGAACGATATCGATTGGGAAATCGACTGGACCCGGTCGGTCTGGTGATTGGAGATCACAAAAGGAGGGAAATCGTAGCGCGGCTATCAATTAGGCTGCCCATCCAGACTGTTTGAAAGAATCCGCGTCTTTTTAGTAGATTAGCTTTCTCAAAAATAACCATCATTGAAAGCGCGGATCAACTGGGACTATCAATCCACCACCGGTGTTGTCTTTTCCAATTACTTCGCGCTCAACCAATTGGGCTTTGTCTATTCCCGGCGGAAAAATTTGGAAAAGCTGGCGGCAAGCATTCCGATGCTCGTAATTCACTTCACGTAAGCCACTAGTCAAAACTACCGCGGCAAAAAGCTTATTACCTTCCTTAGCCAGCGCAGCGACGGCTCCTTTGTTGATCCGAGGGTCTCGCCTGAGAATTTCTGCCTCGTCTTTTTTCAGAGCCACGTCGGCTTGTCTCATCTCTCCCTTTGTGAGGTACACTGAGAACTGGTTTTCTCGCGCTTTGTAGCACGCGAGAATGCCTTCGTAAGCTTCGTACAGCTCCAACAAAGCTGCTACATTGATGTTGTCGTATTGAGTCATACCCTCGACGTTTTCAGCCGCAGCCTCTCCCATATCTGCCGTTTGACGCAAGTCTTCGCCGCCTTCCGCGATCCCGGCGCACTCCTCGCATTCGGACTCGTCTTCAATACCATATCGTTCAGAGAGTTCGTCCTTACCCATTGTTTTCATTGCGGTAACGCAGTTGGCTGTTCCCTCTACAACGAGCAACTGGTCACTGTTCTTCAGCTTGTAAATAACAACCTCATTGCCCCGCTCGTCCATGAACTCCGAGAAAACCTCGCGAGCGGCAAAGGCTTCGAACTTTGTCGCCGCGTCTGAAATACAATTGGCGTGAGCCAAAACCGGGGCAGCTATCGCACCGGCGAGAATGAGCGGAAATTTCAACACGTGCTTCACCCCATCGTTTGTCCCTATGTTCGCGCCGCGTATCAACTGAGGCAGCGGCGCGAAGCATCGTTGTATGTTGAGACCTCTCTAAACCGTGTGTCACGCCGTTTTGGCGCGGGTAAACAGCACGAACAATCCGAGAATGATGTCGCCAACCACCCACACAGAGAAGATCATGGCGACACCCAACCCTGTCCCTATAGCTGAGCCCGCGCGCTCGGCGTCATTCAGACTATTCATCCCATCCGACGCAGCATTCACCCCGCTGACCAACCAGACAAGCATCAGCGCATTGAACGCGATGAACGACCACTTGAAAAGCTTACCGAAGAAACTACGCTTAGGCTTTCGAAGCTGGACGCCGCAGCTTGGGCATTTGAAGGCGGCATCGCTTACCGTGTTGCTACATTCAGGGCAGTTAATCATTGCCATGTATTATTCTCCTACTGCTTTGATATCGTTGAAAAATGGAAAAGGAACTCTGGCGCGGTCATTGAACCGTCGATGGTCATGCTAGTTTCCCACGCGCCGTCTTGGTCCGAATGCACAAAGCTGCCAGAGACCATGACAGGATCGTCAACCGCCATCTCCATGAGCGCGGTGTATAATGGGGTACCCTTCTCGATCATCGTCTCGTGCATGACATCTGAGAGAGCGTTGTTCCACGTTTTCAGATCGACGTTCGGCGCAAGACGGATGGTAACAATCGCTTTGCCTTCGGTGTTGGTCTCCAGTTTATGTAGCGTGCCGAGCCAGCCATCTACGGTCAGCCGTGAACCGAAGGCATTGAGAAGGGCGGTCCGCCGTTCGTCACGCGAAGCGCTTTGCTGAAGCTCACTTGAGGCAGATCGAAAACGAGCCTGATAGTCCGCCACGACATCAAGAAAGGCGAGCTGGGTCTTTGGCAAAGCTTGTTCTGGAGTCGCGGCGGTCGCCACGGCACCACTACCAGCGGTCACGTCGGTCGTGCCCTTTGCCGCACCCGCCCTACCGGCATTCTCATTCGTTCGCGCGATACCGCCGATCACGACAAGCACGAGAAATGCGCCGCCAACCCACTTCAAAGCGCTGAACCGCTTGCGATGCGCGCCGCATTGCGGGCACGACTTCGCAGCTAGAGAAATCCGCTTTGTGCAAGTTCCGCACTCAATCCATAAACTATCCGATCCCACTTATCCCCACCCAAGTTGAGTGCGCAATACAATACCACTACCAGCTCTTTTGGAATAATTGGTTCTTGCGAATATTTAAAGACCCCGTCTTCGAAAGTTGGGGCCTTTTTTGTCGAATTCGATTCATACGCCAGAGCACAAAGAGCTGATTGGTGTGATCATCCGACATCGCCATGCTGCTGGTTTGACGCAAGAACACGTTTCCAAAGCTATCGGGCAGCATCAGTCGTATGTCGCGAAGCTGGAGACGGGGCAGCGTCGCCTTGACATTGTCGAATATCTCGCCATTGCGCGCGCCATTGGATTTGATCCGGCAGCGGAGCTTCAGACAATCGCATTCAGATTTGGCTATTCTCCGGGCTCACACAGCTGAATTCTACGCCACGGACTGAAGGGGATAACATCCTTCAATTCTGTCGCTTCGCCCTTTTGCAGAAAGCATTGCGCGCGCGGGCTTAGCCCTTATGCGAACCAGCACCCCAGATCATCGACACGGCGCCAAGGAACATGGAAAGGACTGCCGCGCTTGGGTACGCTGCTTGAAGCAAGGATTGCGCTATACGGGCTTCCTTGTTGGTCTAAGACCACCCATCGAGCTACGAAGTAAAAGCACCCCGGCACTGTCCGGGGTTTTTGCTGTTTGGCGGACTATTTGCCGCCCGTATGGCTGCTACACTAACTGTAACATAAACGCGGTTGACAGGCAGGCTGGAATGCCTGAAAATCAAGGAAATCAATTACTTATCGAATCCCACCTCTTCCGCCATCACTTTGATTTAATTATCTGAAAAATTTCACGCTAGCGCACAAGCCGACGTACACCCTACGCCTTGATCCACTTTGCGGGCCCATCTAAGGCGGACGCTGCATTGCCAATCCTTTCAGCTTCTTGAATAGCGATTGAAATCAACGAACTTACGCGTTCCAGGGCGTGGTTCCTTTTTCCTGCTTCGTCCGCGAATATCATCTCCATGACGATCCTTTAGAGCTTAAATAGCGCGATGCCGAGGCGCTCCCCTTGTACATTGCCGCCTTGCATTGTTCTCTATTTGTTCTATAGTGGCTGAATGCAGATGATGTTCGATTTTGGCGCCATCTCGGATGTGGCGTGGATACGGAAACAGTTGGGCAGCTTTTTCGGCCGTCCTGCCCGAGGCTCCGCATGTTCGCCGATCGGCCAGCTTGTGAAGTCATCGATCAGCAACCGCACACTCGACGAAATCTCTTTTGCCGCCTATCTGCGGCTCGTGAAAGCGTACCCGGAGTGGCCCGCTCTTGCAGCAGCGTCGACCGGCGATGTCGAAGACTTGATAAGCGATGTTGCTTTTCCCGATTCCAAGGCACGGCATCTGGGCGGTGCGCTTCGCATCATAGGCGCCGGGCAACCGGATTTCGACCTGAACTTCCTCGGCCGCCTCAGCATCGACGAAGCGCTCGCATGGCTTGAACGCCTGCCAGGCGTTGGCCGCAAGGTTTCGGCCGCTACGCTGAATTTCAGCACGTTGGACATGCCGGCCTTCGTCGTAGACACCCATATCTTGCGTGTGTTGAGTCGTTACGGCTTCGTCCGGAATACAGCCGATACGCTGACCGCCTATGACGCGGTGATGGCCGCGTCGCCGCAATGGAGCGCGGCCGAACTGGCCGAGCTTCACATTCTGATAAAGCGTCTTAGTCAGACGATTTGCCAACATGGGCGCGCCCGCTGTCGCGATTGTCCGCTTCTGCAGCGCTGCAAGGCAGGCGCCAACTCTGCTCGAAAGCCGGTGCGTGCGAGTAGACGTGATATGGATCGTCGGCAGGGACCTGCGCGGCAACAGCCTAGCGGCTGAAGGAATGAACCGGTACGGTCTCGAGCCAAAGTTCGAAAGATGCAGTGCAATCCATAGGCAGCTTTTGTCCGCTTCGGCTGAACTCACGCTCCCTTGGTCAATGCCGTTATTTCCCTCGCAGCAAGGAAATAAAACACCGTGAACTTGATTTCACCACAATCGCCTCCTATATCACAGTCATCGGTAATCGCTTGAGAGCGCTGGAAAGCCTCTGCCGCTCGCGATGGCCGCCATCACCTGCTGCCCTTGACCACGGATGTACTGGCACTGGTGAAAAGGTGATGATGAGGAAGGTCGGTGCGTTTTCGCCCCGGCCTTTTTTGTTGCCTGCTCTCCTCCGCTGCCGGAACAATCCCGCGTATCCTGCGGTTTCGCCTTCTCATTCAAGGAGGCCGCCATGGAACAGACACCGACCGCAAAGCTTGCCGCAGAATATCTCCGTCTCGGCGGCGGGCGGCTTGCCGAGATCGACGACAACAAGGTCGATACCCGCCAGTGGAAACACGAGACGCGTGAGGCGGAAGCGTTCTGGAACGCAAACATCGCTTCTTTGGACGATGCGCGCCGCGACGAGGTGATCACGCATCTGCCCACGATCAACCGGGTGTGACCGTAAAACGACGCTGCGTCCCCTTCCTGTCGGCGCGGCACCGGCTGCCCCTACTCCGCCACGATCTTCGCCATGAGATGACGGGCGACCGGGAACCAATTCGCCGGATTCGCCATTATCGTGCCAGCTAGAAGGAGAACAACGATGAACAAGAAGCTTGGAGCGGTCCTCGCCCTTACCCTGGCGCAGGCGCTGGCATCGACGGCCAGCGCAGCCGACATGGTCATCCGAGATCAGGAGCCTGTCTATGTCGAGCGCGACGGTGATCGTGACGGCGTCAAGATCGGAATGCTGACCTGCGACGTCGGCGGCGGCGTCGGCTACGTGCTCGGTTCGGCAAAATCCGTCGATTGCGTCTTCAAGTCGACCCGCGGCCAGCAGGATGTCTATAGCGGCGTGATCCGCAAGATGGGCGTCGATGTGGGCTTCACCACGCAGGGCCGCATCGTCTGGGCTGTCTTCGCGCCGACGGCCGGCTATCACCATGGCTCGCTCGGCGGCCTCTATCAGGGCGCGACGGCGGAAGCCACCGTCGGTGTCGGCCTCGGCGCAAACGTTCTGGTCGGCGGCACCTCGGGTTCTATCCAGTTGCAGACGGTCAGCGTCAGCGGCCAGATCGGCCTGAACATCGCCGCAACCGGCACCTCCGTAACCCTGACGCCGCAGGGCTGATTTTAAAGGCCGGACGGCTCCTACCGTCCGGCCTTTTCAAATATGTCGCCCAGGACGGGATCTCCGATCCACCCCTGTATCCGAATCGGGTAGGTCTGGGACAGGCACTGCAATGGAGGCGGACATGCTCGAAAGCACAGACATCGAACTCGAAGACGAACGGCTGAAGCAACTCGATATTCTCGCCGCCGAGCGCTCCATGACGCCGTCGGACCTGCTCGCCCACTATGCCTCCGGCTCCTTCGGCTTCCATGAGGCCGTTCACACGACCTCGATCGTGCTCGATCTCGTCGACGACCAGCTGCTCCATCATCCGGCGATTGCCGGCAACGACGAATGGTTCCGGCTGGCCGCGAAGGCGAGCGAGGCGCTGTTCAATCTCTACCAGTCGATGGGTGCGGCCCAGCTTGCGACGCGCAACCTGGACGAAGGCACACGCCCGGAAGACTTAAACGCCAGCAACGACGGCTGATCCTACGCGATCCACACCGAGGCGGTCACCTGCTCGACCTGTCCGTCACGCGGTCGTATAGCTGGGGTTGCGAGGTTATTTTCCTTCGCGCAACGCCTGCACGACGCGTTCGCGGCCGACCTTGATGACATTCTCCATGGCGCGGCGCGCCCCCTCCTCGTCCCGCTTGTCGATCTCTTCGACAATGCGGATATGGCTTGCCGCGACGTCGTCGATCTTGCCGCGGTCGGCGGCGGGCGAGCTGAGCTTGAAGGCGCCGACAAGGCCAGCTTCGATCAGGCTGCCGACGGTGCGCAGGAACGGATTGCGCGAGGCTTCCAGCACTGAGAGATGGAATTTCAGGTCCGCCAGGGCAAGCGTTTCGGCCGTGTGCTCCGGGTCGCCCATCGCAACGGCAAGGCGCATCATCTGGCTGATATCGGATTCCGAGGCATAACGCGCGGCAAGCGCGGCGGCATGCGGCTCGAAGGCCAGACGCACCTCGGAGAGATGCAGCAGGAAATCCTCGTTGACGCCGACGGCGAAATACCAGGTGAGGATATCGCTGTCGAAGAGGTTCCACTGCGTGTTGGGGGTCACGCGGGTGCCGATACGGGCGCGCGGAACAATGAGGCCCTTGGCGGCGAGCGTCTTCATCGCCTCGCGCAGCACCGTGCGCGATACCTTGAAACGCGCGGCCAGTTCCGCATCGCCCGGCAGCGTCGATCCGACGGCATAATCGCCGGCGATGATCGACCGGCCCAGCGCATTGACCACCTGCGCATGACTGGTGCGCGTGTTCATCCCGCTGATGACCGTTTCAAGCAAACCCTTGCGCAAAAATTCCCCTCCTCGGCTCCGGACCACTCCTTTTGGTCCGGACCATCCGGCAGGTATAGAGTGCCGCGCCGATTCCGCAAAGCCTGAACGCGTCACACATCCTTCGCAAACGAAAAAGGCGCCCTTGCGGGGCGCCTTTCCGTTGTTTGGTACGCTATCGCTTACGCGCTTGCCGGCTTACTGGGGCAGCTTGTCGTCGATGCCAGCGACGTAGAAGTTCATGCCGAGCAGCGTGCCGTCATCGGACTTGGCACCCTGCGCCAGCCACTCGGAACCGTCCTGCTTCTTCACCGGGCCGGTGAAGGGGTGCAGTTCGCCGGAGCGGATCTTCGCTTCGGTCTCTTCCGCGAGCTTCTTCACGTCGTCGGGCATGTTGGTGTAGGGCGCCATGGTGAGAATGCCGTCCTTCAGGCCGTCCCAGATCTGCTCCGACTTCCAGGTGCCGTCGAGAACCGCCTGGGTGCGCTTGATGTAATAGGCGCCCCATGTGTCGACGATGGCGGTCAGCTGGGTGTTCGGGCCGGCGGCGATCATGTCCGAGGCCTGGCCGAAGGCGTGGATGCCGCGTTCGGCGGCGACTTGCATCGGTGCCGTCGAGTCGGTGTGCTGCGTCAGGATATCGACGCCCTGGTCGGCCAGCGCCTTGGCGGCATCGGCTTCCTTGCCCGGATCGGCCCAGGTGTTGGCCCAGACGATCTTCACCTTGAAGTCCGGGTTGACCGACTGCGCGCCGAGCATGAAGGCGTTGATGCCCATCACGACTTCCGGGATCGGGAAGGAGGCGATGTAGCCGGCGACACCCTTCTTCGACATCTTGGCGGCGATCACGCCCTGGATGTAGCGGCCTTCATAGAAGCGCGCATTGTAGGTGCCGACGTTTTCGGCGCTCTTGAAGCCGGTCGCGTGTTCGAACTTCACGTCCGGGAATTTCTGCGCAACCTTGATCGTGGCGTCCATGAAGCCGAAGGACGTGGTGAAGACCAGCGCGCAGCCCGAGCGCGCCATGCGCTCGACGGCGCGTTCGGCATCCGGGCCTTCCGGCACGTTTTCGAGGAAAGCGGTCTCGATCTTGTCGCCCATCGCCTTCTCCAGCTCCTGGCGACCGCGGTCATGGCCTTCCGAGTAGCCGCCGTCGGTCTTGGAGCCGACATAGATGAAGCAGATCTTCGTCTTGTCCTGGGCGCTGGCGGCCGTGGCGAAGCCGAGCATGGCGGCGGAGGTTGCGAGCGCGATAATGATTTTCTTCATTTTATCCTCTGAGGTTGGAGTGGTTGTTTTTCTTGTTCTTCTCATCGATCCGGCACGAAGGGCTTGCCGAGGCAGGCCGGTGTGTTGATCTGCGTCATGCGCCTGTTGTGCGAGATCAGAATGAGTACGACAACAGTGGCGGCATAGGGAAGAGCCGACAGGAACTGCGAGGGAATGCCGATGCCGAAGGCCTGCGCATGCAGCTGGCTGATCGACACCGCGCCGAACAGATAGCCGCCGGCCAGCACCCGCCAGGGGCGCCAGGAGGCGAAGACGACGAGCGCCAGCGCGATCCAGCCGCGCCCGGCCGACATGTTCTCCACCCATTGCGGCGTATAGACCAGCGAGAGCTGCGCGCCGGCCAGGCCCGCGCAGGCGCCGCCGAACATCACGGCGAGATAACGCGTGCGGATGACATGGATGCCGAGCGCATGCGCCGAGCCGTGGTTGTCGCCGATGGCGCGGATCTTCAGGCCGGCGCGGCTCTTGAACAGGAACCAGTTGACGCCGACCACGAGCGCAATCGAGATGTAGAAGATGATGTCCTGCTTGAAGAGCAGCGGCCCGATAAAGGGAATGTCCGACAGGAGCGGAATGGCGATCGGCTGCAGCTTGGCGCCGGACATGCCAATGAAGGGCTCGCCGATCTGGCCGGAGACGCCGAGGCCGAGAATGGTGAGCGCCAGGCCGGTCGCCACCTGGTTGGCGACGAGCGTCAGCGTCAGGAAACCGAAGAGCAGCGAAAACAGCGCGCCGCCCGCGATGCCGGCAAGGATGCCGATGTAAGGCGAGCCTGTCATTTGCGTGGCGGCGAAGGCGATGGCGGCGCCCATCACCATCATACCCTCGACGCCGAGATTGAGGACGCCTGTGCGCTCCGTCACCAGCTCGCCGATCGAGGCGAGCACCAGCGGCGTCGCCGCGGTGATGACGGTGAGGAGGATTGCTTCGATCATACCCATCAGTGCGCTCCCCCCTCGTTGAATTCGCCAAGGCGGGAGAAGACCAGCCGGATCTTGTATTGGATGAGCGTGTCGCAGGAGAGCACGAAGAACAGCAACAGCCCCTGGAAGACGCGCGTGACCTTGTCGGAGACGCTGAGCGTCAGCTGAACGGCCTCGCCGCCGACATAGGTCAGCGCCAGGAAGAGGCCGGCGGCGATGACGCCGAGCGGGTTGAGACGGCCGAGGAAGGCGACGATGATGGCGGTGAAGCCGTAACCGGGCGAGATGATCGGCTGCAATTTGCCGATGGTGCCGCTGACCTCGGAAATGCCGGCAAGGCCGGCGAGCGCGCCGGACAGGAGCATGGAGAACCAGATCATGCGCTTGGAGGAGAAGCCGGCAAAGCGCCCTGCCCGCTCCGACTGGCCGAGCACGGTGATCTCGAAGCCTTTCAGCGTGTAGCGCAGCATCAGCCACAGGCCAACGGCCGCGATGATGGCAAGCGCGAAGCCGAGATTGGCGCGGCCCGACGACACCAGTTCCGGCAGGATCGCTTCGGGAGCGAAATCGCGCGTGACCGGGAAATTGTAGGCGTCCGGGCTGCGCCAGGGGCCGCGCACCAGCCAATCGAGGAAGAGCTGGGCGATATAGACCAGCATCAGGCTCGTCAGGATTTCGTTGGTGTTCATGTGCGCCTTGAGAAAGGCGGGGATGGAAGCATAGAGCGCACCGCCGATCATGCCAAAGATCAGCATCAGCGGCAGGACGAGCGAGGAATGCCACTCATGAAAGACGACCGGCACGATCGAGCCGGCGATCGCGCCTGCGATGAACTGGCCCTCGGCGCCGATGTTCCAGTTGTTCGAGCGATAGCAGACCGACAGGCCCGCGCCGATCAGGATCAGGGGGGCGGCCTTGATGGCGATTTCGTGCAGCGACCAGACGTCCAGCAGCGGTTCGATGAAGAAGCTGTAGAGCGCCGAGCCCGGATCCTTGCCGAGCAGCGCGAACATGATGCCGCCGGAGATCACCGTCAGCGCCAGCGCGAGGAACGGCGACAGGATGGAATAGAGCGTCGACGGATTGGCGCGCTTTTCGAGTTCAATGCGCATCGGCCACCTCGCCTTCGGTCTTTGCGACCATGCCGCCCATCAGAAGGCCGATCTTCTCGCGCGTCAGGTCATGCGCCGGATAGGCATCCGAAAGCCGCCCCTCGCTGATGACGGCGATTTCGGTCGCGACCTCGAAGATCTCGTCGAGATCCTGGCTGATGACCAGCAGCGCCGACCCGGATTTCGCGAGATCGACGAGCGCCTGGCGGATGCGGCTTGCCGCCCCCGCATCGACGCCCCAGGTCGGCTGGTTGACGATCAGCACCGCCGGCTGGCGGTCGAGCTCGCGACCGACGATGTATTTTTGCAGATTGCCGCCGGAGAGCGAGCCGGCCACCGGGTTTTCGCCACTCTTGCGGACGTCCATCGTCTCGGAAATGCGTTTCGAGGCGATGCGTACCACCGCCTGGCGGATAATGCCGAGCAGGCCGCCGGCCAGAAAGGTCTTGCGGTCGGACTGGCTGCGCGCCAGCACCAGATTGTCGGACAGCGGCAGCGTCGTCACGGCGGCATGGCCATGGCGCTCTTCCGGCACGAAGCCGGCACCCATCAGGCGGCGCGCGGTGATGCCGAGATTGCCGGCCGCCTTGCCGCGGATGGAAACCGCCGCCGGGTCCGCAACCGGATACTCCCCGGACAGTGCGTCGAAAAGCTCGCCCTGGCCATTGCCGGCCACGCCCGCAATCGCCAGAACCTCGCCGCTGCGCACCTTGAGGCAGACATTCTTCAGCGCGACGGCAAAGGGCGTGCGCGACGGCACGGTCAGATGCCGGGCCTCCAGCAGCACGTCACCCTTGGTATTGGTACCAGCCGCACTCACCGACGCGACGTCGCTGCCGACCATCATGCGCGCCAGCGAGGCCGGCGTCTCCTGTCGCGGATCGCAGGCGCCCGTCACCTTGCCGTGCCGCAGAACGGTGGCGCGGTCGCAGATGCGTTGCACCTCCTCCAGCCGGTGGCTGATATAGAGCACCGAGCGTCCCTCGGCCTTCAACTTGGCCAGCGTCTCGAACAGCCGGTCCGCCTCCTGCGGCGTCAGCACCGAGGTCGGCTCGTCGAGAATGATGAGTTCCGGGTTCTGCAACAGCGCGCGAACAATCTCGATGCGCTGGCGCTCGCCCACCGAGAGATCGGCGACATGGGCGTTCGGATCGAGCGGCAGGCCGTAGAGATGGGACAGCCGCGATGCCTCTTCCGCGACCTTGGACAGCGAGATGCCGGGGCTGAGCGACAGCGCGATGTTTTCGGCCACCGTCAGTGCTTCGAACAGCGAAAAGTGCTGGAACACCATGCCGATGCCGATGCGGCGCGCCGCACCGGGACTCGCGATGCGCACCGGCTCGCCCTTCCAGAGGATCTGGCCGCTGCTGGGCGCAAGAACGCCGAAGAGCATCTTGACGAGCGTGGATTTGCCGGCGCCATTTTCGCCCAGCAGGGCGTGGATTTCACCGGATTTGATGTCGAGATCGATGCCGTTGCACGCGGCAAAAGACCCGAACAGTTTTGTCAGGCTGCGGACAGCCAGCAACGGGCTGCCCTCGGATGCTCCAACGGCTGACACGCTTCCCCTCTTTCCTGCGATCCCGATCCCCTGCGCCCGTTCGGGTCGTTGTCAGGGAATGAGCAATGTCGTTCCACTCGTTTTTCTTGCTTCCAGATCCGTGTGCGCCTGCCCAGCGTCCGCCAACGAATAAGTCTGATTTATATTGATACGCACTTTGTTGCTCTGCACAACATCAAAGAGCGAGTTTGCACATGCATCCAGCGCAGCGCGCGTGGCGATATAGGCGAAGAGCGTCGGGCGGGTCGCATAGAGCGAACCCTTCTGCGCGAGCAGGCCCATGTTGAACGCATCGACCGGACCGGAGGAATTGCCGAAGCTGACGAACAGGCCGCGGGGTTTCAGGCAATCCAGCGACTGCGGGAACGTGTCCTTGCCGACGGAATCATAGACGACGTCGACGCCGGCCCCGTTGGTCAGCTCCCGTACACGGGCGACGAAATCGTCTTTGCCATAATCGATGACATGATCATAACCATGCGCCAGCGCGAGATCGATCTTCGCCTGCGAGCCGGCCGTGCCGATGACGGTCGCGCCCAGCGCCTTCGCCCATTGCCCGGCAATGAGGCCGACACCGCCCGCTGCGGCATGGAACAGGATCACGCTGCCCGGCTTCACCTGGTACGTCTGGAGCAGCAGATATTGCGCCGTCATGCCCTTCAGCATCATCGCCGCCGCCGTTTCAAGCGAAATGCCATCCGGCACCTTCACCAGGTGCTTCGTCGCGACATTGCGCTCGGCCGCATAGGCGCCGTCCGCCGAGGCATAGGCGACGCGGTCGCCGACGGAAAAGTCCGTGACGCCCTCGCCCAGCGCGGTGATGGTGCCGGCCCCCTCCTTGCCGGGAATGAACGGCAGCTCCGCCTTGTAGAGGCCGGTGCGGAAATAGACGTCGATGAAGTTGAGGCCGACGGCCGCCTGCCTGATCTGCACCTCGCCCGGACCGGGCGCGCCGAGCGCGACCTCCTCGAGTTTCAACACTTCAGGTCCGCCGAGACTGCGGATGACGATTGCCTTTGTCATGTCGGTTCTCCCGATGGTGTGTTACCGGCCGAGCTTTGGAAAAGCCTGCAGCACGGCGCCGATGCCGTAGAGATAGAGCCCGGTCGCCACCACGCCCCAGACTACCCAGTCCGGCGAATCGAAATGCCAGAGAAGCGCGCAGCCGCTGAGGATAGACCAGAGCAGGAAGACCAGCAGATTGAGCGGTCGCAACCGCTGCACGCGGACGGGATGCAGGAAGTTGATCGGCATGAAGGTCAGGAACACCGAGACGAAGACGATGATGGATGCCGTCAGCTCGCTCGCTTTGATGACGAAGAGCGTGAACACCACCATGTTCCAGACGACCGGGAAACCGGAAAAGAAATACTCGTCGGTCTTCATGCCCATATCGGCATAATAGATCGCGCTCGAGACCACGATGGCCCCGGCGGCGACGAAGGACCAGGGTTCGCCGATCATGCCGCTCTGATAGAGCGCAAAGGCCGGCAAAAGCACATAGGTCACATAGTCGATGACGTTGTCCAGCGTGTCGCCGGACCAGTTCGGCAGCACTTCCTTAACGCGCACTTTCCGCGCGATCGGGCCATCAATGCCATCGACTGCCAAGGCAAGCCCGAGCCACCAGAACATATCGACAAAGCGGTGCTCGGCCGCCGCCACGACGCCGAGGAAGGCGAGGAACGAGCCGGACGCCGTCAGGATATGAACGGAAAAGGCGCGGATTTCCGCGTAGGGCACGCGCTTGTAATTGAAGAACTTCATTGCCGTTCGCTGTCCATCCCTTGTGGGCTTCATTTCGGGCTTTGATCTCGGCCGCGATCCGCCGAACTCGCCCTCTTGACGGTAATATGCATTGATTGCCCGGTATCGCCAGTAAAAATCGGTTGCCGGTCAAGCGCTTCAACGGCCTGCGCGGATTCATCCCATGGAAATTGCCCCTTTGCCGGCCTAGTTTCCGTGGAGTAGAAGCGCGTGCAATTCTGTGGGTAACGCGTGCCCCTTCGGAGGTCGGTCATGAAGGAATTCGATATTGCGATCGTCGGCGCCGGCCTCGCCGGCAGCCTTGCGGCTCTGGCGCTTGCCGATTCGGGCCTGAGGATCGCGCTGATCGCCCCGCCCGCCCGCGCCGGCGACGGGCGCACGACGGCGCTGATGGACCAGTCCATCGCCTTCCTGAAGGTGCTCGGCCTGTGGGACGATATCGCGCCGCATGCCGCAGCCTTGGAGACCATGCAGATCCTCGACGGCACGGTGCGCCTGCTGCGCGCGCCGCCGGTCGCCTTCCGCGCCAGTGAGGTCGAGCTCGCCGCCTTCGGCTACAACATTCCGAATGCGCCCTTCATCGACGTGCTCGACGCCCGCATCGCGGCCAACGGCAATATCGTTCGGTTGCCCAATGGGGTCACCGCCGCCACCGCCTTCGAAAACGGTGTGGAACTGGCGCTCGACGATGGCGAACGCGTGCTGGCCCATCTCGTCGTCGGCGCCGATGGCCGCAAGTCGAAAATCCGCGAGAGCGCTGGCATCGGCGTTCGCAGCTGGTCCTATCCGCAGTCCGCCCTCGTGCTCAATTTTTCGCACGACCGCCCGCACGGCAATGTCTCCACCGAGTTTCACACGGAGAGCGGCCCTTTTACGCAGGTCCCCCTGCCCGGCCGCCGCTCCAGCCTCGTCTGGGTGCTGCCGCCGAAGGAAGCGGCGCGGCTTCGCGATCTACCGGATGCGGAACTTAGCCAGGCCGTCGAAACGCGCATGCAATCCATGCTCGGCAAGGTCACTGTCGAAGGCGGCGCGCAGAGCTTCCCGCTCTCGGGTATGACGGCGGATCGCTTCGGCAAGGGCCGCGTCGTGCTTGTCGGCGAGGCTGCGCATGCCTTCCCACCGATCGGCGCGCAGGGCCTCAATCTCAGCCTGCGCGATATCATGGCGTTGAAGGAGCTGCTCAATGGGGCGGAGCCGGCCGACTATGACGGCATCGGCGAGCGTTTCGACCGCAAGCGCCAGGCGGATGTCCGCTCCCGCACGGTGAGCGTCGACCTGCTCAACCGATCGCTGCTGTCGGATTTCCTGCCCGTGCAGTTCCTGCGTTCGGCGGGCCTGCATCTCCTCTCGGCACTCGGTCCGCTGCGCAGCATCGTCATGCGCGAGGGGATCGAGCCGGGCGGGTCGCTGAAAGCGTTTCGCGACACGCTACAGGAACGGGTCGCCCGCAAGCAGGCCTGACTTAATGAGATAAAGCAGGATCGTCACCGTCGCGACGGACAGAACCGTCGTGATGAGGATGGTCGCAGAGGCCCGCTCCTGCCAGACGCCATATTGCTGACCGATGACGAAGACATTCGTCGCCGTCGGCAGGGCGGCGAGCAGCACGGCGGTGAATACCCAGACCGGATCGAAATTGCCGGCAAGCCCCAGAACCAGATACATCGTGACCGGCAGCAGAAGCAGCTTCGCCGGCACAATATAGCCGATCTCGACGGGCACCCGTTTCAACGGGCGCAGGGCCAGCGTCACCCCCATGGCAAACAGCGCACAGGGTGCCGCCGCCTGCGCAAGATAATCGATCAGACGCTGCAAGGGTGCGGGCGCTTCGAAGCCGGCAAAAGCCGCAACGAATCCGGCCGCCGTTGCGATGATGAAGGGATGTGTGACGATCTTCGTCACGACGCCGGTGACGATCTGCAACGGCGCCTGCTTCTCCCCGCCGCCCAGCGCCATCAGCGCAGGTGCGATCATGAAATGCAGCATGTTTTCAAAGCAGAAGACCAGCGCCACCGGCACGGCCGCCGGCTCACCGAAGGCGAGCAGCGCCAGCCCCGGTCCCATGTAACCGATATTGCCGTAAGCCGCCGCCAATCCCTGGATCGTCGCCTCGCCCACCGTCGCCCGACGCAGAAACAACCCGATTGCGAAGATCAGCGCGAAGACCAGATAGGTCGCGCTGATATTGGCGACGATGAAATCGACGCGCGTCAATTGCTCGACCGGCGTCTTCGCCACCAGCTTGTAGAACAGCGCCGGCAGCGCGATGTAGATGATGAACGTGTTGAGCCAGCCGAGCGCCTCGACCGGCTGCTTCGTGGTCTTCGCAACCACATAGCCCAAGAGGATCATGCCGAAGAACGGCAGGACCAATCCGATAATGTCAGCCATGGGCCGAAGCCTGCTCCCGCGCTTGTCCGAGAATGTCGTCCCGGACTAGCCGATTTGCGAGAGAATGGGAAACGTTTGCTGGAACCAGATCGCGACGGCGCTGACATAGCCGAAGATGAAGGCAAGGCCGGTCAGGATCAGCAGCACGCCCATGACCTTCTCCACCGTGCCGAGATGACGGCGGAACCGCGCGAGAAAACGCATGAAGGCGCCGGAAAAGCCAGCCGCGATCCAGAACGGAATGGCAAGGCCGAGTGAATAGACGGCGAGCAGCATCGCACCGTCGCCAACGGTCTCGCGCGCCGCGGCAATGCCGAGAATGGCGCCCAGCACCGGGCCTATGCACGGTGTCCAGCCGAAGGCGAAGGCCAGCCCCATAATATAGGCGCCCGACGCCGTGGCCGGCTTGCCGCCGCCCTGGAACCGCGCCTCGCGGGCAAAGAGCCCGATGCGCAACAACCCGAGAAAGTGCAGGCCCATCAGGATGATGACGCCGCCGCCGATCTGCGCGAGCAGATCGAGATGGCGCCGGAGCACCATGCCGATGGTCGAAGCCCCAGCGCCCAGCGAGACGAAAACGGTGGCAAAGCCCAGTGTGAAGAAAAAGGCCGCCAGCAGCACCGCGCCGCGCGTATCGCGCCGCACCGCCGCCGCCTCGCCGCCCCGGAACTGATCGACGGAAATGCCCGCCATGTAACAGAGATAGGGCGGCACGAGCGGCAGCACGCAGGGCGACAGGAACGACAGCGCGCCGGCCAGAAGCGCGCTCCACAGGGAAATATCGGCAATCGACAAGAGGCTGCTCCGAGACATCAGGCGGATCGAACATCAGGCGAAAACCCGCCCGCCCGCATCGCCGCGCGTGCCCCCTGATAGCCCTCCCGCCCCCCGCCTGCCAATCACCTTTTGGAGAACGCGGCGAAATGCAGCAAAACCTGTTTTCCGCCGCATTTTCCGGGTTGACCCGGCAAACCCTCCTGCCTATGTTCCGCGCACTTCTGCGGGGCACCAATTACCCCCCTTGGGAGCGCGTAGCTCAGCCGGTAGAGCAACTGACTTTTAATCAGTAGGTCCAGGGTTCGAATCCCTGCGCGCTCACCACCTAACTAGCTGACAATCAAGAGAAAAACGCTGATCGGTTGATTTGACGCGAGATGACGCTCATTTCGAGTCGCCACCGAGTCGCCACGGCTAGTGAGGGTTCACGGCTCCAGCGAGTGCCACGGACTCAACCTCGTCTTTCTGCGATTCCGCAGTCATCTCCTCTTCAATCTCGCGCTCGGCCTGCAGCCAGTGACCCAAGCTCCGACCGTCTAGTGAACCTTCGCGTTGCCAAAGCTCGAACGCCCGATCCTTGATCCGCCGCTCTCGGTCATCGTTCATGGCGCTCACCGAAGGCCGAAGAACGACAGGATTGCTATGACGATGACGACCAAGCCGACGATGTAGATGATACGATTCATGACGCTCTCCTTTTTTTGATCAGGAGGCGAACGCTCCTTGGAGGAACTTCGTTCCCGAAAAGAAGCCGCCCGACCTTGTGATCGAGCGGCTCATATCGGACTCTGTTGGGACTGTCCGTCTCCTAACTCGGCGGCGGCGGACGGTTAGTGAGATCGTCAGGATCACGACTTTCCTTCGCCGCGGCTCCCAGCCTGCCATCCACTTCGCGTTGAGCCTCGATCCAGTGGTCAAGGGCTACGCCATCGCGGGAACCTTCCCGTTGCCAAATCTCATACGCGCGCTCGCGGATCCGGTCGTCACGGCTGTCGGTCATAGGAGCATCTCCTGTTACGCTACGTGAGGAAAATCTGCAGGATGCTTGGTTGTTCCCGCTGGTAGCCGGAAGCGCCAGTTGTGGATGAGGGATGTCGGGGCGGCCCGCGCTCCGCAGTGTTGGAGCGGGTGGTGCAGCGCGGGCCTCTGGTATAAAAGACCGCGCGACAAGCCCCCTCGGGCGCGCAGCGGTAAACTTAGAATTCGTTGCGGATCCAGCTAGCGTACGTAAGCCAGTCCATGGCCCCTCGCCTATCGTTGCAGGCCTTACATGCCAGCGCCAGGTTCTCCAGGCGATGCCGGCCGCCATCAGCCTGGCGGCGCAGGTGTTCGATCGTAGCCGTCTCAGGGCGCCGCTTATAAGGCGCATAGGTTAGCATGAGCCACCGGCGGCAATAGCAGCATCTTCCGCCCTGCAGAAAGAATAGAAGCGCCGCAATAGCGCGCTTTCGTGGACCTCTCAGAGACTTCGACAAGGCCGTCCTCCATCACCGTACGGTATGGGCGACCGGCGTTTTCGCCGGTCAGTTCGATCCTGTATTGTGCTTGTCCGGCAAAGGTTCTTAATCTCCCGCGGATTACCGCGGGAAGATCTCCTCCGAGCAGAACAGCCTGACCTTCAGAGAAACGGAAAGGTCTTAATCTTGGGGGCGTAGCGGTCATGGGGGTCTCCTCGTGTTGATTAATTTCGCTCAATGCGATAACTATTACCATCAAATGGGGACGCGTCAAGCGGAATTTATCAAATTGAGCGAAATTAATCAAATATCCGGCCGGCAGATTGCCGCGGCGAGGGCGCTGCTCGGGCTTGGGCAGGTCGAGCTAGCTGACAACGCAAACATCTCCGCTCCAACCCTGCGGCGCATGGAGGCTAGCGTGGGAGCCGTAGCCGGCACCACGAATAACGTTGCAGCGGTTCGTCGTGCTCTCGAATCCGCAGGCATCATCTTCATCGACGACGAGCGTGGCGAGGGAGTCGTCAAACTCAGGGACCGGCAGGGGTGACAGAGCCGACCATCAGAGATGAAGTCGTCGTCTTGATGAAGGATGGAGACGGATATTTCGACCACGACCGGTTGTCACTGAAATGCCTAATGAACATAGTCCCCGCGATTGGAGATCGCCTCAGCCTGCATCTGGGTGATGAAGGGTTAGGTGTCTATTTAGTGGAGGAGCGGTACCTCGTCGATCTGAACGACAACGATCGGGAGGACGGCTGCTTTTGGGTTCTCGTGGTGGATCAACACCCAGATGATCATTCGTTCGAGTTCGATGCCGTGGTTCGTGCGATCTATCGCGAGAACTTCGATAAGACTTGGAAAAATAAGGCCATTGTGCCGGCCCTAGTGGGGCCTGCCGTCTACGACCCTGTTCCACCGCCATCCCTCCCCAAATCCAAGCGCGTCAGCCACAAAATGAAGGATCCGGCATTCTGGACGCCCGAGCGGAAGGAGGCGATGCGGAAGAAGCGCGAAGCTAGACTGGCTCGAATGCAACGGATGGGGATAACCGAGGCGGAGTAGGACTACCTGAACCTACTCGGCTCTTCTTGAGGATGCCCATGCAGAACGTAGGTCAGAAGACGCAGAGCCACATCGCTGCCGTGAGCTAATGGGTCGATGAGGCGAATATATTCCTTTAGTATCTCTATCGTGGCCGCATCTGGGGCGCTCGCAGCAGCCTCCAGTTCATTCAGGAGATCCACCGCGCGGCGCGTTTCAGCGTAGTTGGATGCCATTCGCTGAAACTGCCTCACCGTGTCTCGAACGCGTTCCTCGTAGGAACTCGGCCCCGGAGCGATCAGCCCTTCAAATTGATGCCTCGCGGTCCGTTCGAGATGCATCTCGCGCAATAGATCGGTGTCCACGCCTTGCCGTTTCACCGCTTTGAGCACCCGAGGAAACGAGTCTAACAAATCTTGCTCGGGTTCGTGTATCAGGAAGTTGCCATTAACAACCACGCACAGTTTGCCAGTCCTGACAAGAATTTGCTTGCCACTATCGTCCCAACTGGTGGCAAGCCGCTCACGCACTCTCAAACGGTGGGTGGTCTTTTCGTAGGTAACTGAGACGCAAAGTGGTGATCGGGAGATATCAACCTTGCATCCGTCACGCTGTAACCAGGTTAGATACTGATCGAGGATTTTAAAACCTCGTATCTCTACGTCGTCTATCTGATCATACAATCGGTTCCCCAAGGCCCCCAAATGAGGGCCATCCGCGATTCTGCGAGTGACTAGCTCGGCCACTACCGTGTTCTCGGGTTCCCAAGTCATCTCAGTTCCTCAGCGCGGCCGCCCTCGCAGAGAGGTGCACCCGTCAACCGACCGCATCACCTGGCCGCGGATAAGCCGCCGCCACCACCAGAATAGTCGCACCCCATCTTTTTAGCTGTTGATTTTGAATGTCTAGCCCGCCGGCCAAATCACCACGGGATAATCTGCGGAAAACTCAGCCCCGCTCTTGCGTCAATTGCCGGCATTTGGTTCTGTTCTGGCTGCGTGATTTCAGACGCGGCGGATTCCACACCCGCCGACTATACGGGTCCAAACCGGGTAGGAAGCGCTGAGAATTTGCGAAGTCGAGGAAAGGCTGCGGTATCCAAACCACAAACCTCCCCTCGGCGCCCTTCTCGAACCCCTTACGGGGTTGCCATATCAATTACCGGTCATGACCTGAATGACAATAGGCGCGTTGCGAAATTCACATCATTCGGTGTGAACAAGCATCAAGGCCTACCCCACGACTCCTCAGCTCGGCCAGTTCCCGCCCGATAGCGAGGACGCACGGCCGACGCCCTATTCTAAGTCAAACTAGGATTCTTTTCTCATTTGGCGCTTGACTCCTCGCCTTCTCAATGAGAACATAAAGAGAACAAAACGGAGGTATCGATGCAAAACGATGTCGTCGCACGAGCTCTTGCTGAAGTTGCCGCTAGTCGCGCCTGGCGCGAGAAAGTGGCAGCTGAACGCGCGGAACGTTTCCGTAAGCTGCAGGACACCCCTCACCCTCTATATGTTCTCAAAAGCAAAAAGCAGCTGGAGTTGCGCCCACAATGATTCCGCGTCAGCCACCATCCGCGCCGAGAGAAGAGGCTTTCGAGGTCCTGGCGCTCCACGAATGGGACGCGCTTGAGGCGATACGAACTGTGCTCGCCGAGCGCGATGCAGTCGAAGAGCGCCTTAGGATAGCGGCCGTCGCCATGGGGCGCGGCTTCACGCGAGGCTGGAAGCCTTAACTCTGCTCTGGAACATCCAGCGGTAACACCGGTTAGCTCGCGTCAGTGTCGTCGTTGCAATGGCACAGGCCTTGGAGGGGCGATCTCTGTCACGCGGTACGTTGCCCCTCCTCGTACCAATACGACGGTGTCCTCATGAACTCATCTGAGCCGCGATTAATCAGTCTGTTGCGCGGCCTGAACCGAACGAGGTTCAGCCCACGCCCGAGAGGCGCCGGTCTAAAGACCTGCAACGACGCGCTCGACCTGGGACTGATCGAGACGACCGGCGACAGCTGGTCCCCTTCTTGCCGCCTAACCGATGCGGGTCTGACTTATCGAAAAAAATGGATGAGAGATCTGCGACGAGGCGCTGTATATGGCAACAGACTACTCGGCAAAGCACGTTGATGCCGGAATCGTCGAGCACCGGCGCGAATATCCCGGTTGCCGGGAATGGGGTGGGTTCGGCTTCGCTGCGTCGCGAGCTGTCCCGCCTCGCTGGTGGTGCGCTCGCCACTATCCCTACTGGGATCAACCGGCCAAAGCAAAGTACGCAGCCTTGCCGGGTTGACTGTCCCGCCCTACCTTGGCCATTGGAGGCGGCCATGAATATTCGGGGACCACGATCTGACGAACGCAACGAGGACCGGTTTTTGCTCTGCGAGCAGGAGCTCGAGGATGCGTTCCAGAAGCTGATCTGGCAAGCTATTCAGGCAGGATAGGATGAGAGCGAGGCCTGCGTGGCAATCGCTTCCTTGGCGGACCATCACGTTCTAGCCATGCGATGCAACGAGCAAACGGCCGCCGCCATCCGCAAGATCAAGCTTTAGCCGAGGGATTATGTGCGGACGCTTCACACAGATGCTGCCTTGGCGCCAGCTTGTCGCGCTCTACCGCCTGACCGACAACATGAAGGCCCGGAACACCGAGGCTCGGTTCAACATCGCGCCGACGCAAACGGTGCCCTTTATTCGACTCGATAACGAAGGCAATCAGGTCGTCGACGACGGCCGGTGGTGGCTCATCCCGCACTGGGCGAAAGAACCTTCGAAGGCGGCGATGTTCAACGCGCGTATCGAGACGGTGGCGACGACTCCCGGATTTAGAGACGCATTCAAGGCGCGCCGCTGCCTCATCCCCGCCGACGGCTTCTATGAATGGACGAAAGGCGATGACGGCGGCAAAGACCCCTGGCTGATCCAGATGCCGGGCGGCGCGCCGTATGCCTTCGCCGGCCTATGGGCGAATAACACCAGAATGGAAACCCCGGTCACGAGCTGCACGATCATCACCGGGCCGGCGGTCGCCCCCATCAGCCAAATCCATGACCGGATGCCGATCATTCTGGATCCGTCCGTTTTCGATGTCTGGCTAGATCCGGCCACGCCAGTTGAGAAACTCATCGGCATTCTCGCCCATCACTTAGACGCACAGATGCAAATGCATCGGGTGAGCCGTGAAGTGAACAAGGCCACCTTCCAAGGTCGGCCCGAGCCGATCGTCAACTCGCTGTGATCTACGTTGTCTCGGCTCTCGCCGTATTCTCCGCACTACTAGCGGTCATGCGCCCATCGATCTGGTCGCTGTTTGCGGCGGCGGTATTGAACGGCGCTGCCGCCTATGCCGCTCTTGGCGCTTATTTCGGCTGGTAGACTGAAGCGGGAGGGCAGACCATCGCGAACGAAGTTCTCGGTTCCCCAAAATGGAGACGTCATCGAGCACGGAACCATAGGTCCCCTTCGGTGTTCTCTCTGCCACGCGGACTTTCCCGCTTAAGAGGAGAAGAACATGTTTGCCAAACTCACCACACTTGCTGCCGTAGCCACTCTCGTTAGCTTTTCGGCATTCGCTCAGACCAGCGGCGATACGGCGTCCGAGACGACGAACGCAGCTGACCAGGCTCAGATGATGCAGATGGACGAAGCCACTGGTAACGTCTTCTACAGCGACATGAAGGCACGCACCCTGCGCCCGGAAACCGAGTGGGCAAAGAACTGGGCCGGCCTGACGGATGAGCAGCGTGCCAAAATGAAGTCCGATTGCTCGACGAACGGCGCCTCGGCACGTAGCGAGGGCGATACCCGCGTGTGCGAATGGGCTGGCAACAACTAAGCGCCCCTTCGACGAAGCACCCTATGGGTGACCGGAAAAGGTCCCGGCTAAGGGGCCTTTTTTGTGTTTATCGGCGGGCTGGTCAAGTGGCGGCCGCCCGCACCGATAATCTTGATTTACCGGGGGCAGCCGCCGTAAAACGGCATTGGCCTCTCACCACGAAGGCCATGCCGTCTTCACCAATTAATTCGTCACATGGATAGTTCCCGGCATCTCACATCCCCTAAAATTTCGGGGTGATTTTTACAGCATCGCGGAACCGCCAGGCCGCTTTTAGATGGTCGATCGAACCGCCGTGGCCTATGCGACGGTTATAAGAACGTGCCTGCCGGCGATGGAAGGAAATGGACGCCAGACCGCCGCGAGAGACCCTCCTTTGCGCGACCAAAGAGGCAAACGTGTTTATCAGACCCTGACGAACGTGCTATCTGCGCACCCACAAGCGCTGAGGGCCACATGAAAACAGTCGATGAAATTTGGGGAAATCCTGACGATATCGCCGCGGAATTGCATCGGACGATGCAGCATGCAAATGACCTGATAAAGCGAGCTGCGCATGCCGGCCTTTCTGTCGACTTCATGATGCTCAATATGCACGGCGCTGACGGGGCGATCCCGCAGATCAGCTTTGCCGTGAAGAACGCGGTTCAGAGGGAAAAGGATGAAGTTCGCGCCAGACGTTGAGGATGCCATTGACCGCTTTGCTAAAGAGGAAGCAATGGATCGCGAAGAAGCCCTTGCGGTTATTGCCCGCGACTGGTTGATCGGGCTTGGATTTCTACAAGCGGATCCTGACCCCGCCGACGACCCCGAGCCGGAACAAATCACTATCGGGAGCATTTCGCCTCCGCTCTAGGTTCAGCTCTCGCCCCGCCATCGCGCGGGGCTTTTCTTTTCGATGGGGCGATTGCACCACTCCGATCGCGGGATCCGGCACCGAGGCCGCCCGTGGGGCTACGGTCCGGTCATCGGCCCTCAATCGACTGCGATCGTAGGGCAGCGAATAAACCACCCAGCGTTAACGTCCCCTTCTCATGATGCGCGCATATTAGTGTTGCGTCGATAAGCTCGTACGCACGCATTCCTCCCAAGACCAAAGGAATCCGATTGATGTGGCTTTCACTGACTAAGACCAACGGCGGGAAAACCATTATTGATTTCACCAAGGTGTCGCATATCAGCGCTCATGCGCAAGGGACACAGATCATCGTCAATGCGACGGTACCCAAAAGCGAAACCGGGGTACCAGGTCCTCTGATCCTGTACGTAGCGGAGAGCTTCGACTCGATCGGATTAGCGCTCGGCGCCAAGAAGGTCAGAGCGTAGAGGATACCCCCAAAATTGACAGTTCCTGCACCCCCGCCTCGGCGGGGTTTTTTTTGGGGGTAAGCCTGCCGGAAGGAACAACGCGGGGCAGCGAAGGTTTCTTCTTTGCACTGATCATACCATCTTTAGCCCCGCCGCATGCGGGGCTCTTTTCTGCGTACGAGGATGGAATGTACGATGAAAGCTGGGAAGAGCCGATCACATTCGAGACCAGCAAGCTCGGAAAATACTGGACCGTGACCAGCCCGGCTGAGGCAGCGAGAGCGTTGATGGAGAGATGGCCGTTGGATACCGGCGAGGCCTATGAGGCGGCCCTGAGAACGTGTCTGGCGTCAATGGAAGGGAATGAAACGCCGGATGCTGCGCGAGAGGCGTTTTTGAAGGCGGCCGAAGAGGCGGACGTATTCATTCGGATAAGAGGTGTTTGATGAGCAGGTTTCCCGATCTCAGCGAGGCATTCCGAGCGGCGACGGTGACCTATCCAGCCGCGTCCGCGCCGCGTGACGGCACGCCCATTGCGGCAAGAGACGAGAGTGGCGAGGTCAACTTGATCCGCTGGAGAACCGGCGCCGATACTGAGCCCGACGCGCAGGATTATTGGGCCAAGTTCGCGACGGACGAGGAATTCGAATTTGTGGACTGGATACCCTCGCCCCTGACCATCGATCAGATTTTGACGATCTACGAGTAGGGCGCCACTACCCATCACTACCGAACTTCTGTTATCAAACCGCACAAACATTCTTTGCGGCGCAAGGTCATGACCTACCAGACCGTCTACTCAGACGATGACTTCCTCCAGATGGGCTGGCACGATGCCACGGTCTATTCAATGACGTTTCCCATGCCTCATTTTTCCTCAATCAGCCTCGACATCGATTACATCTTCAAATGGCATAAGACGGATGCGGGAACACATTTCAGAGGTTGGGATGTCGCTCCCTGCACGTTGACGTTTCATAACGTCTCGGATCTCAAGGTGACGCTCGATTGGTCTTTGCCGGGTGGTGTCAACCGGGGCGACACCTGCATTTCCGATATACGACGGCAGAACAGCCAGTTATCGCCTAATGGAAAATTTGTCTGCTGGGACTATGAGATTGAACTTGACGCAGGGGTGATCAGCTTCACCTCTACGGGCTTCAACCAGGTCGTTCGTGCCCCACCCAAGTTCTCAGAATCTCAAGACCTCGGCCGCGCCCACGTTTTCACAATTCCCGAGATCGAAGGTTTGTAAGCCCGCTTCGAGCCGAAAGCGACCACGCCGCTGAGCACCACTTCCGTTCGATGGTGCTCCGTTGGCCCGCCTTGATCCGCTGAAGGATATCCCGAACGACTTTGATATCCCCGGCCTGCTGGCTGACGTCCTAACCAACAGTGCGCTCTCGATCGAGCCCCTGGAAATAATTGAGGCATTCGGCTTTCTCCGCCTACATCGCTCGACAACCCCTGCGTGATTTGCTTCTATGCATTCGCAATTCTGGGGGACAATATGAAAAATAACCTGATCGCCGTCGCGATAACCGCGGCTGTTGCAACGTCGTGTGCAAAGCGCCCTGACGCCATCGTCCCGGTCGACATACCTATGGCCGCTTATGGAAACCTAAACTGCGAACAGCTGGGTCAGGAATACATTAAAGAACAAGGTAATCTCGCCGCACTTTCAAAACAACAGAACCAGGCGGCTACGGGAGACGCGTTTGGGGTATTCCTGATCGGTGTGCCGGCATCC